>CAXTMX010000015.1:37375-42619 GCA_964245585.1 uncultured Sphingomonadaceae bacterium
GGGCAGCACTGTGCCGTCGGCGAGGCCGGGCAGCCACGCCGCCTTCAGCTCCGGCGTGCCGCTGCCGCCGATCAGCTCGCCGGCGATTTCGGAGCGGGTGCCGAGCGAGCCCGCGCAGATCCACCCGCGCGACAGTTCCTCCGACACGACGCACATCGCGAGCTTGCCGAGGCCGAGGCCGCCATGCTGCTCGTCGATACAAATGCCGAACACGCCGAGCTCGGCCATCTCGCGCACGATCTCGTCCGGGATCAGCGCGTCGGCGAGGTGCCAGGCATGCGCCTTGGGCGCGATCCGCTCGCGCGTGAAGGCGCGGAACTGACCACGCACCATATCCATCGTGTCGTCGTCGAGCGCCTCGTCCGGCACTTCGCCGGCGACCAGATGTTCGGCGAGCGCGAGCCGGCTGGCCGCGGAATTGCCTCCGTCGAGGAAAGTGCGGACGGCCGCGTCGCGCCCGAGCACGTCTGCGGCCCCGGCCAGGCCGAGTTCGCCGGGCCGGGCATATTCGTTCTGGCTCATCGGCACGCCGCCGATCAGCTGGGCGAGATACTCGCCGAAACCGATCCGCAGCGTCAGCGCCTCGATCCCGCCGAACCGGCCGCCGTCGCGCGCATGCTCCGCCCAGCAGGCCGTGGCGGCCAGCGCCTCCGCGGTCGTCGCGATCCAGGCGAAGCCGTGGAGGAGGCGCTGCTCCCGGTCGGCAAGCCTGTTGTCGATCTTTCCGGAGGGGGCGATGACGTCCTGCACCCGGGCGCGTGCGGCGGCGGCATAGGCGCGCGCGGCTTCGGCAGCCGCGTGGGCGGTGGCGATCAGCTGGGGATATTCCGTCATCCTTGGCTCGCCTCGGCGATCATGGCGGTTACGCCGTCGCATCGGATCGCGGCCAGCTCCCCCTCTCGCTCGCGCAGCGCGATCGGCTGGCCCAGGAAAAGGGGCGCCAGCGCGCGGAAGCGGAATCGGGCGAGCGATCCGCCGCGCTCGGCGATCCCGGCCAGCCGGGCGGCGGTGAACGGCCCGTGGACGACCAAGGCGGGATACCCTTCGACGTCGCCGGCGTAGGGCAGATCGAAGTGAATGCGATGACTGTTGAAGGTCGCCGCGGAGAAACGGAACAGGTTGACCGTTCCCGGCCGCCAGATCTCCCCCGCGGGCGCCGGATCGATCGGTTGCGGCAGCGGCGTCGGCGCACCCGCGTCGCGGTACACGTACGTCTGCCGTTCGCGCACGCGGGCGGCGCCGGCCTGGATCAGCGCGCGCTCGACCTCCACGAACACCAGTTCGCCCGATGCGCCGGTCTTGGCTTCGACGTCGATGATCCGGCTGACCAGTTCGGCCTCTTCACCGAGCGCGAGAGCCCCCAGGAAATCGATCGTCGCGCCGGCGAACATCCGGCGGGGCAGGGACACGGCGGGCAGAAATCCTCCCCGGCGCGGATGTCCGTCCGTGCCGAGCTCGCCGTCTTCCGCCAGCGGCAGGAAGAAGGCCCAGTGCGCGAGAGGCGGCGGCGCGCGCTCGACCTCGGGATCGCTGCCCAAGGCGACCGCGTAGCGCCGCAGCGTCTCGACGTCGAGCCGCTGCCGCTCCGCGACGACGCGGCCCACCGCGGCCTTCCACTCGGACAGCGACGCGGGATCAAGCCGGGTCAAGCGCAAACCCCGCCGCGTGCTTCCCTGAGGCGCGAAGCGAAGACGTCCTCGGACCGGGGCGCTGCGTCCGTCATGCCGCCTCGTAAAGCGACCGGCCGAGCTGCGCGCGGCGGCGCAGCCACAGGCTCGGGCGGTAGCGGTCCGATCCGGTGATCGTCTGGAGTTGCGCCATGATCCGGTGGGTGCGCTCGGCGCCTAGCCATTCGCCCCACTCGATCGGGCCGCGCGGATAGTTTTGGGCCAGCTTCATCGCAAGATCGATGTCGCGCGGCGTGCCGACGCCGATCTGCGCCAGTTCGCAGCCGAGATTGGCGATCATGGCCAGCATGCGCTGGAGCACGAAGCCGGGCGAATCCTGGATTACCTCGACCGCATAGCCGGCGCCGCGCAGGCCGTCGGCGACGTCGCGGGCCTTCGCGCCGCCGCCCACCGCCGACATGACGGTGATGTGCTTGCGCGCCGCCGCGGTCAGGTCGATCGCAACGGTGCTTGCCGGGTCCAGGCCGAGCCGCGCGCAGGCCGTGGCGCAGTCCTCCCCGATCGGTGCGATCAGGGTCGTGTCCTGACCCTCGCCGATGCCGGCCGCGGCGACCAGTTCGTCCCAGCTCGCGTCGCGTTCGACGATCGACGCGCGGATCGGCTTGCCGACGGGCGCCGCCGCCGGGGCTGACGACGTCGCGGCCGTCTCGCCATAATCGAAGAAGCCGCGGCCGGTCTTGCGGCCGAGCCGTCCCGCATTCGCCATCAGCTCGTGCAGCGTCGTCGTGCGAAGGCGGGGGTCATGCTGATACCCCTGGTAGATGTAGGTGGAGGCGGCAAAGTTCACGTCGATGCCGGTCAGGTCCATGAGCTCGAACGGACCCATGCGGAAGCCCGCGCCATCGCGCATGATGCGGTCGATCGTGGCGACGTCCGCGACACCCTCCTGCGCGATCGCCAGCGCCTCGAGCGCATAGGCGCGGCCCTGCAGGTTGACGAGAAAGCCGGGGCCGTCCCGCACCGTCACCGGAACCTTGCCGATCTGCGCGGCGAACGCGGTGGCGCGCGTCGCGGTCGTCGCGTCCGTGGTCGGCGCGACGACGACCTCGACCAGCTTCATCAGCGGCACCGGATTGAAGAAATGGAGCCCGCAGACGCGCCCCTGGCGCGCGCAGCCCGACGCGATCGCCGCCACCGACAGCGAGGAGGTGTTCGTCGCGAGCACGGCATCGTCGGCCACCACGCCCTCCAGGGCAGTGAACAGCGCGCGCTTGGGCTCCAGCCGCTCGACGATCGCCTCGATCACCAGTTCGCACGGCGCGAACCGCTCCAGACCGTCGGCGAGGACGAGCCGCGCGGTGGCGTCCCGGGCCGCCTCTGCCGACAGCTGGCCTTTCTCGGCCATGCGCGCGATGCGGCCGGCCACGTCGCCGCCCGCTTTCGCGAGCGCTTCCGCATTGAGGTCGTGCAGAACGACATGAAGTCCCGCCACGAGCCCGGCCTGGGCGATGCCCGCGCCCATGGCGCCCGCGCCGACCACGCCGAGCGTCGTCACCGCCATCTCAGCGCCCCTTGAAAGCCGGTTTGCGCTTCTCGAAGAAGGCGCTCATGCCTTCGGCGCGGTCCTCGGTGCCGAACAGCAGCTGGAACGCCTTGCGCTCCAGCACGAGGGCGGTCTCGAGCGAGGCATCCCCGCCGAGCGTGACCACCTCCTTGATGGCCTCCACCGCCAGGGGCGGAAGGCCGGCAATGCGCGAGCCGATGTCCAGCGCGTGATCCTGCACCGCGCCGTCCTCCACGATCTCGGAGACGAGACCCCAGGCGAGCGCCGTGCGCGCGGGGATCGGTTCGCCCGTCAGCAGGTAGCGCAGCGCCGCATATTTGCCGACCGCGCGCAGCAGCCGCTGCGTGCCGCCCGCGCCGGGCATGATGCCGACGGTCACCTCCGGCAGGCCGAACCGCGCGCCCTCTCCGGCGACGATGATGTCGCAGTGAAGGGCGAGCTCGCACCCGCCGCCCAGCGCGTAGCCGTTCACCGCCGCGATCACCGGAATGCGGCAGCGCTCCAGCGCCTCCCACGCCACGCGCGAGGTGCGGAAGGACGGGTCGTGCAGCGTGCGCGACCGCAGCTCGACGAGATCGGCGCCCGCGGCGAACACCCGCTCGCCGCCGGTGATGACGATCGCCCGCACCTCCGGGTCGGCATCGAGCGCGGCGACATGTTCCGCGATCGTCGCTCGCACGCTCATGCTCAATGCGTTGCGCACCTCGGGCCGGTTCAGCCGAATGACGGCTACCCCGGTGCGCGGCCGCTCCAGGATGACCTCGGGCACGTTCTCCTCAGACACTCAGGCCCGCCTCCCGCAGCAACGACTTCGCGATGATCGTCTGCTGTATCTGGCTCGTGCCCTCGTAGATGCGCAGCAGCCGCACGTCGCGATAGAAGCGCTCCACCTTGTACTCCGCCATGTAACCGGCGCCACCGTGAATCTGCACCGCGCGGTCCGCCACCCGGCCCACCGCCTCGCTGGTAAAATATTTGGTCGCGGCGACGTCGGCCGAGATCTTCTCGCCGGCGTCGAACCGCGCCGCGCAGTCCCTCACCATGACCCAGGACGCGTAGGCGTCGGTGCGGCTGTCGGCGAGCATGCCCTGGATGAGCTGGAACGCGCCGATCGCCTGGCCGAACTGCTTGCGCTCGACGGCGTAGCGCACGCTCTCCTCGACCAGCCGGTCGCTCATGCCGGACGCGAGCGCCGAGAGATGGATGCGCCCGCGATCGAGCACCTTCATCGCCGTCCTGAAGCCTCGGCCGGGGACGCCGCCGATGATGTTGGCGGCGGGCACGCTCACGTCGTCGAGCATGACGTCGCAGGTTATCGTTCCCCGCTGGCCCATCTTGCGGTCGCTCGGGCCCAAGCTGATCCCCGGCGTGTCCGCGGGAAGGATGAAGGCGGAGATGCCGGCTGCTCCGCTCACCCCCGGCTCGCTCCGGGCCATCACCGTGAACATGTTCGCGCGCGGCGCATTCGTGATGTAGCGCTTGGTGCCGTTCAGCCGGTAGACGTCGCCGTCCTTGGTGGCGGTGGTCTGGATCGAGGCGGCGTCGGAGCCCGCATTGGGCTCGGTCAGGGCGAAGCTGGCGATCAGCTGCCCGCTTGCGAGCCGGGGCAGCCACTCGGCCTTCTGCTCCGGCGTGCCGTCCATCACGATGCCCTGGCTGCCGATGCCGACCGTCGTGCCGATCACCGAGCGGTACGCGAAGGAGGTGCGGCCCAGTTCGAAGATGATCTGCGCCTCCTCGCCCATGCTCAGGCCCAGCCCGCCATGTTCCTCCGGGACGGTCAGCCCGAACAGCCCCATGTCGCGCATGTCCTGGACGATCTCGGGCGGGACGGCGTCGTCCCGCTCCAGGCGGTCCTCGTTCGGTATGAGCCGTTCGTCGACGAAACGCCGAACGCTTCCCCGCAGCATCGCGAATGTCTCGTCGTCCACGGCAATCCTTCTGCGGACGTTCGCCGCGATTGGCAATTGAGTATTCTCAATTACCAGTAGCGGTCCAGCGTGCAAGTCCGAAAATAGACGGGCACCGCAGAGCCCCGGAACGGCCGGCGGG
>CAXTMX010000016.1:0-40508 GCA_964245585.1 uncultured Sphingomonadaceae bacterium
TGATTGTCCAACATTTTCAATTTTCCGCTCCGAGCATCTTCTACGGCACAAGGGCCTTGTGGGTTGCCTCTCGCATAGCGGAGTAGCCCGCAGATAGGAAATCAATGTTGGATATATAACCTATGCGCGAAGGCTATGGTATTGCATCCTCGGCAGATAAGCCGTCCTGGTCGGCGGCACGTCTTACAAAGCGCACGCGGTGAAAAATCTCGTTCCGATCTCGTGTCGATCGATCGTCACCTCCGTGAACCTGTCAACAGAGCCGGACATAGCTAGCTAGACATGTCGACGGGCCACCGTTATTGTGGGCGCAAATATCTATACGATTCGATTGGCGACCAGCTCGAGCTGGACAATATGATGGGAGAGTCGATTGGGATCGGTTCTTCGGCATTATCTACCCGGCCGCAAGCGGGCACCGGAATAGGGCGTAGTGATATTCTTACTAGCCGGGATTACCATAGCACCATTGGGGGTTGTTGGTTTAGGGCGGGTGCTTGACCTTAATGTCCTCGGCTAAAACCATATATTATTTAGGAGAGTCGTATGCGTATGAAACTTGTGGCGGCGTTGCTGGCTGTCGTTCTGGGAAATCTGTCAACGGCGAGTTTCGCTCGGGATAAAAACGCCGAAGCGGAAATCATGAAAATCGAGAAGGCGCTGTTGGTGACGCAGACCGGCGAGGAAGTAGCCCAGTATTTTGCCCCGGACAGCGTGATGTTCGATCCGATGCCGCCCACCTTCAACGGGTTCTCCGAGATCAAAAAACATATGGTCGAGATTTACTCTGCCCTGAAGAACCCAAGGGCCGAGTTTCTGTCAATTCACGTTGAGGCCGATAAGAATCTGGGTTTCGCTTACAGCACCCAGCGCATGATGTCGTTTGACGACAAGGGCGCGATAACGTTCGAGATGATAACGCGCGTGACAGATTGCTATCGCAAGATCAATGGTCGCTGGCTTATCGTCATGAACCATACTTCGCTTCCGGTCGACATGGCGACAGGCAAGGCGATCTTTAAAGCGAAGCTGTAGACGGCAGGCACATCGTTTGCCTGCTGACTGCACCGACTCCTGTCCTTATCGATAAGGACAGGAGTCGTTCAACTTTGAGAGATGATTGTCGGTCATGCGATAGATTACGGTGGTAGCCGAACATTAAGCTTGGCGTCAATCCGACAGGCCGGCCGTACATGGGCTGCGCCACTACCAATTCAGGTCGCGCTCCGCCGTCGTGATGATTCCCGGGCCAGGCCTGAAGCAGCATCATCCTGGTCACGCCCGAACCGACGTCCCGCTCTCCGCCTCGAGCTGATGCTGTCCGCGGCCGGAGCGCGCCGACCGTGCGACGATCGCTAAGGCCGCCATCATCAAGAAGGCGGCGATGACGAGAGGCAGACCGGGAAGATGCAGCATGTCATCGTGCCGCAGCGCCCATGCGAAGCTTAGTCCGAACAAGACCGGGCCGGCAACCGCGGCAATGCCGATCAGGCTGGAATTGACGCCCTGAAGTTGACCCTGTTCCTGCGGTCCGACCAGTTTCGTCATCAGCGCTTGCAACCCCGGTTGCACCAGGCCGAGCATCGCCGAAAATGGTATCGCCGCCATGAACATCCAGCCGACTGGAGCAAGGCCGAAAGTCAAATAACCGACGATGCCAAGACTAAATCCGAGGATCACGCCGCCGCGCTCGCCGAGCCGTCTGATGACTGGTCCGACGATCACCGTCTGAACGAAGATTCCGGCTATGCCCGTCAGCATCATGTTCAAGCCGATCCGCGCCGGTGACCAGCCGTAGCGAAAACCGGCGTAAAGCACCATCACGCTGGGCATCACCGTCTGCGCCAACTGAAACAGAAGCTGGACGGCAACCAGCATATAAAGAGAGGGATAGCTGCCCAACATGCGGAGGGCACCCACCGGATTGGCTCGCGACAGTCGGAACCGCGCGATCCGCCGCTCCGGCGGCAGCGACTCCGGCAGCACAAAGAATCCGTACAGCCAGCTGCACAGCGTAAGGCCAGCACACACCATGAACGGCACGCGCAGGCCAAAGCCGGCCAGCCAACCACCCAATGCCGGACCAATCGTGAAGCCGACGCCGAAGGCAGCGGCTATCATGCTGAAGCCCCTGGCCCGGTTTTCGGGAGTGGTGACGTCCGCGACGTACGCATTCACCGTCGAAATGCTGGCGGATGTTATGCCGTTTAGAAATCGTCCGACCAACAGCCAACCCAGCGTCGGCGCGAAAGCCATGAACAGATAATCAATACCGAGTCCGAAAGTCGACATAAGAATGACCGGCCTTCGTCCGAACCGATCTGACAACTGCCCCAATATCGGCGAGAACAGAAATTGCATTACACCCCATGAGACGGCGAACAGCACGCTCCATTGAGCCGCAGCCGCGGTATCCCCGCCGTTGAGTTGCTTTATGAGGCTCGGCAGAACGGGAAACATGACACCCAGCGACAGGATGTCCATAATCGCTGTGACGAAGATGAAGATCAATGCCGCGCGACGACGGAGTTGTAATTGAGGCATAAAGTTCCTGTTAGCAAGCAGCTTAAGAGCAGTCATTCTCGAAGCTGACTACAAAAGACGGATATTGCATCAATTCCTAAATATCGGAGAACACAATTATGAGATAACTATGGAACCATGATCGCGCGTTTTTTTTGCGTAATCCGAGTGACTCACAGTCGTCAATCCCGATGCCATCATTGTCTCGATCCTACGGATCCGCCGCACCAGCTGTGCGACGGCTCTGCAGAAAAGGAATTATGCGGTGTCCCGCACTCTTTGCGACACAGTGCCTGTACCAGCGGCATACTCCAGCACATTATACCTTATATCAAAGCATCAAAAATATTTATATTTTCCAATAAACTTTGTGATTAGACCAAGTGAGCGCAACGAATTAAAAAGCTTCACAAGTGCCTGAATGGAGTAGCGTGGAGGTAACGTAACCCACACCCACCGCCTCTTTATATTATAATGTTCGTTTGTAATATTTGATGATACGCTTTTGTTTGGTTAAAGTCATAATAGTTCCAGACAGAGCTGTCACGTGGCACGCAGTGTCATTCCGTTAGATTACTTCAATTATAATGAATAATCCGGAGGGGATTCGACGATGAAAAAGGTGTTTCTGCCCGTTGGGCTGGTTGCTGCGGCCTGTCTTTCTCCTTGGGTTGCGATCGCGCAGGACGCAGCGCAGCCGGCGGCCTCCCCGGCTTCTGACAGAAGCGGGGAACTGGAGGCGATCGTCGTAACCGCACAGCGGCGCAGCGAACGCCTGATCGACGTGCCGATCTCGGTTACGAGCTTGACGGCGAGACAGATCGTGGCATCCGGCATTCAAGGCGTTTCCGACTTGCAGGTCGCGGTCCCGGGGCTGAGCTTCAATGCGCTGGGTGGCGGACAGGCCACGCCCAGATTGCGAGGGGTCGGCAATTCCACGGCAGGTCCTGGAATCGAGCCGGGCGTGGCGGTCTATGTAGACGGCGTCTATCATGCGTCGGCAAGCGGTTCGTTGTTCAACTTCAACGAGCTCGATCTTGACTCGATTTCCGTCCTGAAGGGGCCGCAAGGCACGCTGTTCGGGCGCAATGCGACCGGTGGCCTCGTGCAGATCACGACCCGGGATCCCGGCCGGGCGTTCACCCTCGAAGCGAATGTCGGGTACGGCAATTACGACACCAAGATGGGCGCCCTTTATGTCGGCGGCCCCCTGTCGGACAGCATCAGGGCGAACTTCGCCGCGCGCGGAACCTTCCAGGGCAAGGGCTACGGCAGGAATCAAGCCACCGGGAGAGATGTGGGGCGTAACAATCGGGATATCGACCTGCGCGGCAAGATCATCTTCGAACCGAGCGAAACGACGACGGCGACTTTGTCGGCAGATTACGGCAACACGTACAACAGCCTTTACGCTTCCCGCCTGTTCAATGGATCGACTCCGGCTCCTTTCACGGGGCCGCCGTTCAGCAGCTCGAACCAGCAGGATATAGATTCCGACACCGATTGGCGCACCAAGATCCATACGGGCGGAGTATCGCTCACCGTGGATCAGGCGCTAGGCAGCACGGTCAAGCTGAAGTCTATCACCGCTTACCGCCGGCTGACCAACGACATCGACCTCGATCTCGATGCCACTCGCACGCCCTCCCAATCTGTCTTTCCCCATCAGACCGACAGCCAGTTCAGTCAAGAACTGCAGCTTCAGTCCGTCGGGAAAAACAAGTTTAACTGGACCGTCGGCGGCTTCTATTTCGATGGCAAGGGCAGATATCATCCCAGTGAAGTGGTATTCTACAATAACCCATTCATCCCGTTCGACACTATTTCAATCAACACTCAGCAGACGACCAAAGCATTGGCAATCTATGCCCAGGGCGACTATGAGCTTCTGCCGAAGACGGTTCTGACTCTCGGCGTGCGCGAGAACCACGAAGTGCGGCGTGTGTCGGGTCCGATATTCTTCACCAGAAACGGTATCACGCTGTTCACCGTGACGGGCGATCAACGGAAAACGTTCAACAAAGCGACGTTCCGCGCGTCGCTCGCCTACCACTTCACGCCGGACGCCCTGGCCTACGTGTCCTTCAACCGTGGCTTCAAGAGCGGCGGCTTCGATGCAGGCGGCGTAACCAACCCGGCTTTCCAGCCGGAGGTCATCGACGCTTATGAGATCGGGGGCAAGGCCGAGCTGCTCGATCATCGCGTCCGCGTGTCGGGCGCGGGCTTCTATTACAATTACAAGAACATCCAGGTTGAAGAAGTCCTGAACGGATCCTTGGCCGTGCTGAACGGCGGCCCCACGACGATCTACGGCTTCGACGGTGACATCGCTGCACGGATCGGCTCGGCGTTTCGCGTGACGCTGGGCGCCACCTATCTCATCCGCGCCAGGTTCAAAGACTTCACGACCGCGCCGAACTCCGCGCCAAATGGTGGCGTGCCGCTGACTTATGACGCGGATGTAAGCGGCAATCGCTTGCCGATCTCGCCCAAGCTCGCTGCGAGCTTTGGAATCGACTATACCCGTCCGCTCGCCGGTGACGCGGGCACGATAACGGCCGGCGCGGCAGTCGCTTACCAGTCGAGCTTCTTCTGGCAGCCCGATAACAATTTCGGTCAAGGCCGCTACGCCACGATCAACGCGAACCTGAAATGGACCAGTCAGAACGGAAGGTTCAGCGTCAGGGTGTGGGGCCGTAACCTCACGGACGTCGACTATCAGGTCAACGGTTCCGACAACGGCGATGGCAGCCGGGCCGTCGCTTACGGGGCGCCCCGTACTTATGGGGTAACCGCGGGCTTCAAATATTAATCCTTCAGAGGAGTTCGAAGCAGATCGTTGACCTCGGTGGAGAATTCCGACTCTCGCCACTAGGGCCGCCTCGTCTGCAGGGACGTATTGCGCTCGCAGGCGCGATAGGCTTTGCGGCGATGGCAGTCCTTCGGTCGTCCTATGGCGACTGCCCGTGGGCTGCATGCGGTCGGGGAAGAGCGGCGCGCCGGCGAGGTGATCATCATCGGCAGCCTCGCACCGCACCAGATCGTGACGCGGGGCATCCACGTCGCGCAGCTGAATTTTAGAGGCTGGGAAGCGCCTCGGCAGGGTTTAAGGTTGATTGATCCAGCTGTCGAGCAAGACGGCGCATACCGCAGGAGCATCGCCACATGCATTATGTTCGCCCGTTCCAGATCGATGGCCCAGCCGGAGCCGGGCCGGAGTGGCTGATGACCCCCGAGGAGGATGCGGAGTGCGCCATCCGCATCTGTCGCGCCGGCCGCGACGACGGCGTACTGCGTCCGTCCACGAAGGAGCAGTTTTTGTTCGTGCTGGCGGGCGAGGTGACGCTTGACGCAGCAGATCAGAACGGCCCGGCGGGCGCGGGCGAAGTCATTTTCGTCCCGCCGGGGGCTGCGGCGGAGGTGTCCGGCGGATCTGGCGCGGTCTGGCTAGCTATCGAAGCGCCGTTGCCGGCGGGCGTGGCGCCACCGGCACTGCCCGTGCCAAGCGTGATCAAGCTCGACCGCAGCAAATTCGAGGGCGGCGGCTTCGCCTGGCAGGTGATGACGGATCGCGCCCAAGGAGCCCAGTCGTTGCGCTCGAACGTGGTGCAAGTTCAGCCTGGATCCGGCAGCCCCGACTATCATATCCACGCCTTCGCGCAGGTCTACCTGATCCAGGCTGGGACGATGACGATCGATATCGGGCACAAGCGCTACGTGGCGAACGCCAATACTCTGGTCTATCTGCCCGCAGGGGTCGTCCACCGCAATTTCAACAGTTCTCCGGAAATGGAGCAGCACATGTCGCTGCTGATGCCGGAGCCGGCGAAGGACGAGATTTTCGATTTTGCCGTCACGATCCACGACCACGAGGCAAAGATGTTGACGTCAGTGCCTTAGCTGACGCTTCATAAAAAGCGCCTTATCAATGCCGGTGACCGCGATCACCTCAATGGCGTGCTCTACGGCATTGCCGCGCACGACCAGCCCGCGCTTCAACGCCAATTCCGCCATCGACGGGGCCGACGACCTGGCCCCTGAAGCTTTCTGCACCCTGGACCCCCCTCACGCCTCGTTGCGGGCGTAAGCCTGCGCTCGCGCTGATCGCGGCTGCGACACCCCCGCTTTCGCTTATCGGCTCAACCTGCCGAGGCGTTGCGTCGATAAGCGAAAACTGAGCACGCGAGCTTGTGATCAACGCTTGCGCGCTCAGAGGCGCGCCGGCCGCCAGGATAAAAGCGATTTCCTCCGCCGGCAGGTGCGGAGCATTGCTCTATTGCGCGACCGCGGCCCGATCGCCTTGCACCTGGGCGCCATGTGGAGGGGTGGATCCATACTTGGCCAATCGGACCGCCTCGCCATGAACGAACGCGCGGATATTTTCGGAATCTTCCTGCGAGATGAAACGTTTCCAGGAAATCATGCCGGCATCTGTCAGCACTCCGTCCATCACCACCGCCTTCCAAGCCTCATTACTGTTGGTTACTCCGGAGCGTCGTAAGTCGGGAATAACATTGGAATTCACCGCATTGAAGCCGTGACAACGCATACAGTTGGCGCTGAAAGTGATCTGACCGGCTTTCACCTGCTGTGGTGAGAAGCTTTCATTGGACGGTGTTGGGAGAGGCGCACGCGCGGGATCAGGCGGCAGCGCTGCTCGGCCGTTAAGCCTGAAAACGAGCATTCGGCCATATTGGCGCACGCGCGCGTCGCTGTCACCTTCCAGGAAGCTGGCTCCCGCGCCGGTAGTGATGGCGACATACTGTACGCCGTTGACCATGTAGGTGACAGGCGCCCCCTGTATGCCATTGGGCGTTTTGGTCGACCACAAGATCTTGCCGTCGGTGGCGCGCATCGCGGCAAACCCGCCGACCACCGAGCCGTAGCCCTGGAATACCAGGCCACCGGCGGTCGACAGGACGCCCCCGCCGAGACCAGAAACCTTTCGCTCGGTATATTGCTGGCGCCAGACCTGCTTCTGGGCGACGGGATCCCAGGCGATGACGTAAGATGCGGTCTCGGCGTAGTTCATGATACGCACGCCCAGATTGCCTTGCCCCTGCACCGGGATGAAATCCGGATCATTATCGATCGTCGAGCTTCCTTCACCGACGCTCATGTAGACCAGCTTGGTCTGCGGATTATAGGAAATGGCCTGCCAATTGTGACCGCCCGTGCTGTTCGGACTGATCGTGAACGGGCCCTGGGTATAGCGTAAATTGGCGGCCTCGATGGGGCGCCCGGTCTTCAGATCGATTCCCGTCGCCCATGTCACCGGCACGAAGTTCTTGGCTGCGACCACCTTCCCGGTATGGCGATCGATCACGTAAAAGAAGCCGTTCTTCGGCGCATGCAATATGACTTTGCGAAGCTTGCCATCGATGTTGAGATCAGTGAGGACCATCGGCTGCGTGGAGTTATAGTCCCACGCCTCCTGCGGATTTTCCTGATAGTGCCAGATGTATTTGCCGGTGTCAGGATTGAGCGCGACCACCGAGGCGATGAAAAGATTGTCACCCTTGCTCTGGGTTCGAAATCGCGGGTTCCAAGGTGAACCGTTGCCGGTCCCAATATAAATCTGGTTGAGGTCGGGATCGTACATGATCGTCTGCCAGGCCGTCGCGCCACCGCCCAGCATGTAATATTGCTCACCGGTCCAAGTCGGCCGCACGACTGTCTCCATGATGGAGTCGGACGCGGCGCCATCCCGGCCGTTCTTCGGATTACCGGGCGTCAAGAAGAAGCGCCATATCATCTTCCCTGTTTGGGCGTCATACGCGCTGACATAGCCGCGCGCGCCGAAATCGGCGCCGCCGTTGCCGATGATCACCTTGTCTTTGAACACCCGCGGCGGACCGGTGATGGTCAGGGCACTCGCCTGGTCGACTGTCTGGGTGCTCCACACCGGCTTTCCGGTGGCTGCGTCGATGGCGATCAACCGACCGTCGAGCGTGGCGACATAGACCTTGCCCTTATAGACCGACACGCCGCGATTGACGCTGTCGCAGCAGATGCGCAATGCTGTTTCTCCGGGCACCTTGGGATCAAAGAACCACAATTGCTTACCCGACACCGCGTCCAGGGCGTAAACCTTGCTCCACGACGTGGAGACGTACATCACGCCGTCCACCACGATCGGCTCCGCTTGCTGGTTTCGATAGGTGTCATACTCAAATAGCCAAGCTGGCTTGAGATTCTTCACGGTGTCGACGTTGATCTGGCTCAGCTTCGAATAATGTTCGCCGTAAAGCGTTCCACCGTTGACCAGCCAATTGGCGGGCTCATTGGCCGCGTTCAGCATCCGCGCGTCATCGATATCCCCGGCGATCCGCTTGCGCGTTTGCGTCGTCGTGCCCGAGGCGAGTATCGCGGAGGATCCGACCAGCGCGATGCCCAGCATCGCGATGCCCCAGCTTGACGATCTGCTCAAGTTCAGCATGCCACTCTCCAATCGCGTTTTTGTTATTCAATGCTGTTTATCTGCGCCCAACTAACCGCAAGCAACGCCTGGTTGTCAAAGCTCGGTACCTGCATCTGGCTAGATTGCTTGCAATTCCTTATTTCGAACCGACTGGCAGCGCAGCGGGATGCAGCTGATTCTATCCTAGTCAAGGGCAAGGGGGGTCGGCTGGTCTGACGCTGCTCATGGCCGGCCAATGAGCCGCAGCCATAGGTCGTGCACGCCGCCTGAACCGATCGGACCGGTCGGCCTGGGAGGCGTGGACGATGGTTAATATTGCGGTTCGTCCGGCAGCTTCCCGGTCTGGATCAGCGCCGTCCGCGTGGCCAGTCCCATCTGCATCATCCAGCCGGGATATTCTGGCGAAATCGCGCTCGCCTCGTCGAGAGCCTTGAGGTCATCGGCCGACAACTCGACCTCGCCGGCCTTGAGATGCTCTTCGAGCTGTTCAATGCGCTTGACCCCGAGGATAACGCTCGTGACCACCTTCTGGTGAAGCAGCCAGGCAAGCGCGACCGCCGCCATCGGTACGCCGTGAGCGGATGCGACCTGCTCTATCGCCGCGAGGACGGGCTCGCCCTTCTGCTCGTCGATGGGGGGGAAAGGGATGGCCGTTCGCCGGCCCTTGACATCCCCGCTGCGATATTTGCCGGACAGATAGCCGCCCGCCAGCGGACTCCAGATCAACAGTCCCAGCTTTTCCGCTTCGAGCATCGGTACAACTTCGCGTTCGAGATCACGGGTCGCGAGCGAGTAATAGGCCTGCAGCGAGTGAAAGGGCGTCGCGTTCAGACGCTCGGCGACGCCAAGCGCTTTGACGATCTGCCACGCCGACCAGTTGGAAATCCCGATGTAACGAACATATCCCTGCCGCACCATATCTTCGAGGGCGCGGATGGTTTCCTCGAGCGGCGTCGCGGGATCCCAGCCATGCATCTGGTAGAGATCGATATAGTCGGTGCCGAGCCGTTTGAGGCTGGCCTGCGCCTCCTTCATGATGTGCTGGCGCGAAGCGCCCGAGTCGTTTGGTCCCGATCCCATGGCATGTTCGAACTTCGTCGCGATAACCACGTCGTGCCGGGCAATACCGAGCTTCTTGACCGCTCGGCCGGTGATTTCCTCGGACAATCCATTCGCGTAGACGTTGGCGGTATCCAAGAAGTTGATGCCGGCGTCAAAGGCCCGATGGAAAATCGGTTCGGCCTCGTCCTCTTCCAGCCAGCCCGCGGCCGCGTAGGGGCCGGGGTTCGCGCCGTAGCCCATCGTGCCGAGACACATTTCGGACACGAACAGACCGGTCTTGCCCAGAAGGTTGTATCGCATTCATCGCTCCTTGGATTTGCATTCAGCAGGGCATAGTATCGCGATTTACGGAACTTGCAAGTTCCAGAACTACTCAGTAGCAGGGCGAGTATGAGAAAGCTCAAACCGGACCTATCCGATTCTTTGATTGTGGATATCGAGCCAGGTCGCTTGCACGAGGGCGGCGACCTGCCGCCGCAGCCGCTCGGGCGGAAGCGTGACCATAGCCGCGACGCGCACATCCTCAAGGCCGCCGCCGACGTCTTGTCCGAAGTCGGTTATGAAGGCATGACAATGGACATCGTGGCGGCCCGGGCCAAGGCCGGCAAGGCCACCGTCTATCGCCGCTGGTCGTCAAAGTCCGATCTTGTCCTGGACGCGATCGCCCACATGAAGCAGACGCAATTCGATCTTGACCGGTTGCCCGATACCGGCGCGCTGCGCGGCGACCTTCTCGCCTTGTTCAGACCGCAAGCAATCATGGATCGCGAATACAAGCTCAAGGTGATGGCCGGGCTGGCGTCGATGCTGAAGCAGCATCCGAGACTTGCCGAGGCGGGCAACGCGGCGCTCATCGAACCTTGGGTCGCCGTGTATCGGACGCTCATCGGCCGCGCGATCGACCGCGGCGAGATTTCCACGTCCGTCGACATCGAAACGGCCTCGCATATCGTGCCGTCGATGGCCGCCTACCGAACGCTCATTCAACATAAGCCGTTCGATCTCGAATTCCTGCTGTCGCTGATCGACGGAGTGTTATTACCGGCGCTGCGGAGCGGCACCGTGGAAGGCGATATCGCGCGCGTCCCGGCCGCCGTAAAAGGTCGAGCCGCGACCCGCCCGCGGCGGTCGGCTCAACCGACCATTTCAGCGTGAAAGACGCTCAAGGATGTCGACCGATCTCGAGCTTTACGCATATGCTTTCGCCAGCTTCACTAAACTGCGCTATCGTGATGGAACGGCAGGTTAAACGGATCGTCGAGCTGGGCGGCGGGCGCCCATATCATTTGCGGGAGAGGTCATGCGCTTCGGACGGCTAGATCTTAATTTGCTCGTCGTGCTCGATGCTTTGATCATGGAGCGGAGCGTCTCTACGGCCGCCAAGCAGTTGGGAGTGACCCAGCCCGCCATGTCGGCGGCGCTCAACCGCCTGCGCGATTATTTCGAAGATGATTTGCTCGTCCAGAGCGGCCGGAAGATGCTGCCGACATCGCGGGCGCTCGAGCTTCAGGAGCCTGTCCGCGACATGCTGATGCTGGTCGCCTCCCGCATCGATACGCCGCGGAATTTCGATCCCAGCACGGCCGAGCGAAAATTCTCGATTCTTGCGTCGGACTATATGTTCGACGTGCTCTTCGCACGCACGCTCGCCGATCTCGCCACGACGTCGCCCGCCGTCAGCTTCGACTTTCCGGCGACGAATCGGATCGACCGCGACGGGCTCGCGCGAGGAGAGATCGATCTGCAAGTCACGCTCGAGGCGTTATTACTCGACGACCATCCGCGATCGCGCCTGTTCGCAGATGGCCATGCCGTCGTCGCCTGGAATGCCGGTCGATACTCCGAAAGCCTGTCCGAACAGGATTTTTTCGATGCCGGTCATGTCATCACGCTGATCGGCGTCGACCGCCGGCCGCCATTTGCCGAAAGTTATCTCATGAATCATTGCCAGCCCCGTCGGATAGAAGTCTGCATGCCGAACTTCACGGCCCTGCCGCACAGCGTTGTCGGCACCGACCGCATCGCTACCATGTATCGGCGCCATGCCGAGTTGTTCTCGCATATCCTGCCGATCAAAGTTCACCCGATACCGTTCGATATGCCCGAAGCGGAGTTTTACATGCAATGGCACGAGAGCCGCGACAGTGACCCAGGCTTAAGATGGCTTCGCTCGACACTGCTGAGTCAGGTGAACAAGCAACATGGATCACCATAGATCAGCGGTTTGATTGGGCCGACCGGCAGCTCATCGATACCGGTAGAGATATCTCGCTTGTTGCTCCGCAACCAGGAGATACGAAAAGGTCCAGGCCATGCACGCACCCCGCAAGGGGGGCCACGCCCGCGATGGTAAGCCCAAGCGCAATGTGAAACTCCACCCACGTCCTGCAGCAACGGAAAGACAAGTCATGCACGCTCTGGCTCTGTGCGAATGCGGTCAACCCCTTCGGCATATCGAACGGCCGACCCCTGATCCGGTGGGCACCGAGGTGCTGCTGGAAGTGATGTATTGCGGAGTGTGCCACACCGACATCCATCTCTGGGAAGGCTATTACGACCTAGGCCAGGGCAGGCGTCTCACGATCCAGGATCGCGGTATCGAGCTGCCCCTCACGCTCGGTCACGAGATTATCGGCCGCGTCGTGAAATGCGGCCCGGACGCGGTGGGCGCTGCGGCGGGAGACGTGCGGATCGTCTACCCGTGGATCGGTTGCGGCGACTGCCCAGCGTGCAGCGTCGGCGACGAGCATATGTGCACCAGAATGCAGAGCCTCGGCATCTTCCGCAACGGCGGCTACGGCAGCCACGTCGTCGTCCCGGCTCCCCGCTATCTCGTCGATCCCGGGCGGGTGCCGCTCCCCCTGGCGGCGACGCTCGCCTGCTCCGGCGTCACCGTCTATGCGGCGGTCGCGAAGATCATGCCGCTGCGGCCGGACGAGCCGGTCGTCGTGACCGGCGCCGGCGGTCTCGGCCTCACCGGCATCGGCCTGCTCAAGGCGATGGGCCATCGCAACATCGTCGCGGTCGAGATATCGCCGGAAAAACGACAGGCGGCGCTCGACGTCGGCGCGCTCCATGCGATCGACGGCGCCGGCGACGACGTGACGAGTAAGATCCTCGCCGTATCCAACGGCCCGGTGCGCGCCATCCTCGATTTCGTCAACGGACCCAAGACCGCGGCCTTCAGCTGGGATGCGCTCGCGAAGGGCGGCAAGCTGATCCAGGTCGGCCTATTCGGCGGGGAAGCGACGATGCCGCTCACCATGATGGTCATGAAGGCGCTGACGGTGCAGGGAAGCTATATTGGTTCGATCACCGAACTGCGCGACCTGATTGCCCTGGTCGAGGGCGAAGTACTCGAAATCTTGCCGATCGAGGAGGTTCCCCAGGAAGATGCCTACGATGCGCTGATGCGGCTGCGCTCGGGCAAGGTCAACGGCCGTCTTGTTCTGCGCGCGAACGCCGCCGGTTAACCTCGCGCAGCGCGGATATCGGCGCAAATCCTTTCAACGGAGGCAGCGCCGCCGGCTCAGCAAGTTGATCGTCGCCATCGGCGGAAAGTCGCCCTTATAGAGCATCAACGATGATTATAAGCTCTATATATTTTCGGAATTAGACTGTTCTTTCAAAAATTATTACGCGGATGTGCGCAGAGGTATTGCAACTGCTGTTGACCGACGGTCGCTAGATATCTTGACGTTGTCGCGCGAAAACACGTTCGCAAGGCAAGCGAGTGATCGTCGCGATACTGTTAGTCGTTAATTCTGCGGTTTGGGAGTATCATGATGCTTGGAAAAGTACTTGACCCGACGGCGACGCGAGTCGACGACGTTTCCGATCCGGGCCCCGACGCAGGTCTGCTCGTCGGCAAACGGATCGGCTTTCGTGTCGACCGGATGTGGCGCTCCTGGGACTATATCAGCGAGCTTTGGGCCGACAAGTTTCGCGCGGCGGGCGCAACCGTGAGCTTCTGGCGCTCGGGGGGGCGCTCCGGCAGCGAAGGCGAACTTCAGAACGCCGAATATAAGGAGTTTCTCGAGACCATCGATATTGCGATCGTTGGCCTCGCTAATTGCGGCTCGTGCACGGGCTGGACAATTCGCGATGCCATCGCCGCGGCGAATGCGGGCCTGGCCACCGTCGCGGTCGCAACCAAGAATTTCGAGGACTTCGCTCACGAGCTCGCAGCGCGCGGCGGGCGTTCGGGCCTCCACGTCCACGTCTTGCCCTATCCGCTGAACGAGCAGTTCCGCGAAGACGTGATCGCGATCGGCGAGGAGCATTTCGAGGCTGTCCTCGAGACCATGGGCGCACGCTTGCCCGTTCCGGAGAATGTCTGAAATGGGCATCGAATTCATACGGCCCAGCGCCAACCACGGCGCATCGGCACCCAAGACGCTGGTAAGCCGCGACTGCGGCCCGGCGGGTTGCGAGATCGACTGGCTGGTCAGCTCGCGTGTCGAGGTCGATCTCGATATCGAATCGTTCACGGATTATTCGCTCGAAGCCGGCTGGGGCGACGGATTGCCGCTCGTGCCGCCGACCGAGACGCGCATCCGCACCTTCTTGGCCGAGAACGATCGCTATCCCGACGAAGTGATCGCGCTCCTGCCACCAACACAGGTCGAGTGCACTGTCGAGAAGATCGTCATCAATGCCGTGATGGCGGGCGCGCCGGCGGCCTCGCTCGAACTGATCATCGCCGCGCTGACGGCGATCGCCGATCCGGATTTCGAGCTTTACGGCGTCAACGCTACGACGGCCCCGGTCTATCCGGCCTTTGTCGTCAACGGGCCGGTCCGCGATGCGCTCGGCATACCCTATAGTTACGGATGCCTTGGGGGGGCGGCGGGCAGATCCACCGCGATCGGCCGCGCGATACGCCTGATCATGCGCAACATCGCCGGCCAGGTTCCCGGCTTTACCTCGCAGACCACCTTCGGCTCGCCGGGGCGGGTCGCCGGTATCCTCACCGGCGAATGGGAGGAGCGCTCGCCGTGGGCGCCTCTCGCCGAACGGCGCGGGGTTAGCGGCAGTGCGGTGACTTCGTTCGGAACGAACGGGACGCTGAACGTCCTCGACGTCACCTCGCAGAAGGCGACCGACTTTCTGGAGATGATCGGCAAATCCATCGGCTACCCGGGATGCAACGCGTTTTCCGGCGGTGTTCCGTTCAGCGAGATGATGGTGGCGATCAACCCGATATGCGCCGAGATCGTCGGCCGCGAGATGCCTGATATCGAGGACGTCCAGGACTTCCTGTGGCATGCGTCGAGCCAGCGCGCGGACGACCTCCAGGCGCTCCATCGTGCGCAGCTCGAGCAGCAGGAGCGAATTCGCAAGGACGGCCGGGTTTATCTGACGCCGGAGCCGAAGGACATATTGGTGTTCGTCGCCGGGGGCTTGGGCGGTCTGCATGCGACAGGCTTCCACAGCTTCGGCACCTCGCTTTCCCAGACCAAGCCGATCGCCGTCCCCGTAGCGGCAGAGCAGGTCTCTCACATCGCGCAATAGCCGTCGCGCGACGTTACGGAGAAGCCCATGGTCGTGGAGGCCTCACACTCTGCTGAGGCCGCCGCCGGATATTGGCGGCGATGACCGGCGAGACTCCAAGGCTCTGTCTGGCGCCTCATCCGCCGGCACGGCCGCGCGAATTTCCGCCCCCCGGCGCCTGGGACACTCATGCCCATGTCCTCGCGCCCGCGCCTTGGGTCACGCCGCGAAGCTTCGATCCCCCCATCTCGACGACTCTCGATTATGTCGATCTGCTCGACACGATGGGTTTCGCTTATGGCGTGATCGTCCAAGTCAGCGTGCACGGGACCGACAACGACAACATCGTGGAGGCGCTGGAGCGTCATCCCGACCGGTTTCGCGGCGTCGTGGCGGTGCCGCCCGATGTGGCGCTGGAGGATCTCAAGCGCCTCGATGCCATCGGCGTTCGCGGCGTGCGTATTCTGACGATCGCCAAGGGCGGGGTTCTCGCCGACGCCGCCGTCGAGCTTGCGCACCGCGTCGCGCCGCTCGGCTGGCACATCGAATTTGGCGTGCACGGCGAGGACCTGCCCCCGTTGCGGCCGCTGATCGATGCCTTGCCGACCACTGTCGTCGTCGCCCACTTCGGCGGCGCTGGAGTGACCGCCGGAGGAGCGCCGGAGATCGCGGCCGCGATCAAGGGCATCCTCGAAAGGCCCGAGCGCTACGTGAAGGTCTCGGCGCCATACCGGCTTTGCGACGCGCCATGGTCCGCAATGGCGCCGCTGGCGCGCGAGCTTGTCGCGATGGCTCCGGACAATATCCTGTGGGGAAGCGATTGGCCCCACGTCGGATTGTTCGCGCCCACGCCAATGCCGCCGACCGAGGCGTTGTTCGACGCGTTCTGCGACTGGATTCCCGATCCTGTGCTGCGCCACAAGATCCTCGTCGACAATCCGACGCGGCTTTACGGAATGCCGCAGATGGCCGCACCTGCTGCCGCTCGCGATGACTAAAGCTTCACGTCGCGGTGCGCCGGACACGGAGACCTATGACTATATCGTCGTCGGCGGCGGCGTCGCCGGCTGTATTCTCGCGAACAGGCTTAGCGAGGATCCTGGCAATACCGTGCTGCTGCTTGAGGCTGGCGGGACCGGAAAGGGCTTTTGGATCGACATACCGGCAGGCTTTAGCAAGCTGCTGACCGATGATCGGTTCAACTGGCGGTTTTGGACCGAGCCGGAGGCCAACGTGAACAATCGAACGATCGCCATCCCGCGCGGCAAGGGATTGGGCGGATCAAGCCTCATCAACGGAATGATTTTTGTCCGCGGACAAGCCTATGACTTCGATCATTGGGCGGAGCTAGGCAATGACGGGTGGAGCTATGCCGACGTCCTGCCGTATTTCCGCAAGCTCGAACAATTCGAGGACGGCGAAAATTCGTATCGCGGCGGCGATGGTCCCATGAAGATAGCGCGCGTGGCCGAGCGCTCCCCTCTCTCGGAAGCGTTCATCGAGTCGGCCGTGGAGGCAGGCTATCGCCGCAATACCGATTATAACGGCGAGGACCAGGAGGGGTTCGGCTACTACCAGGCCAATCAGTGGAAGGGGCGCCGATGGAGCGCTGCCAAAGCCTATCTCGATCCAGCCGCATCGCGGTCGAACCTCGTCGTTCGAACCGACGCGACAGCGATCGCGCTCACGTTCGAGGGGAAGAAATGTACCGGCGTCGACTATCGCCATGGCGGCGACGAACGCCGTGCTACAGTTCGCGGCGAGGTCATCCTTGCCGCCGGCGCAGTACAGACACCGCCGCTGCTCGAGGCATCGGGGGTCGGCGATCCCGAGCTCCTCAAGAGGCTCGGCGTGCCGGTGCGCCACGCCCTTCGCGGCGTCGGTGAAAACTATCGCGAGCATTTCTGTACGCGCATGAACTGGCGCGTGAACCGGCCAATCACGCTCAACGAGCAGACCCGCGGTCTCAGCCTCGCAATGGCCGTTTTGCGCTACTTCACGACCCGAACCGGCATATTGTCCCTCGGCACCGGCCTGGCGCATGGTTTCGTGCGCACGCGACCCGGCCTGCCAGGGCCCGACGTGCAATTCTTCTTCATGCACGCAAGCTACGCGAACGCGGCCGACCGCAAGCTCGACAGCGAACCTGGCCTGACGATCGGCGTTGCCCAGCTCCGCCCGCAATCGCGCGGGTCGATCCACATGCGATCGACCGACCCGCTGTCGGCCCCGGTCATCCGCCCCAATTTTCTCGCGGAGGAGGAGGACAAGCGCTCGCTGATCGATGGCATGGTGATTGCGCGGGAAATCATGGGTCGGCCTGCGATGCGCGATTATCTGGCCTATGAGATGTCGCCCGGCGACGCTGTGCGGAGCGACGCGGATTGGCTGGATTTCGCCCGGAGCAATGGCCAGACCGGCTATCATCCCGTCGGCACCTGCGCGATGGGAACAGGGCCCGACGCGGTCGTCGATTGTCGTCTTCGCGTGCGAGGCATCGACGGCGTTCGCGTGGTGGACGCCTCGGTCATGCCGACGATGATTTCGGGCAATACCGCCGCGGCGGTGATGATGATCGCCGAAAAGGGTGCCAGCATGATTTTGCATGACGCTCGTGACGCCGGCTAGCCAGCTTGATCAGTCGGCGCTCTACCTTTCATGCCTTCGAACCGCGCCGCCGCAGGATCGTCATGCTGATTCGACCGCGTCGACCATGCACCAATAGTATAGCCGAGAAATCTATTTATCTTAGTCGTTCGCATAGTGATTAACTGGTCTGGTGGCGGGTTATCCGACGCGAAAGACATAACTTCAGAAGAGGTCATCCCATGTTCGAGCCGTTTCCGGGAAATTACATTTGGAACCTGTCGGTTAATATCGCGCTGGCGATGGGAGGATCGATGGGCGAGCTCGACATCGCCAATCGAAAGGTCATCGAAGCAGCCAAGGCGGGGCCGGACGTGGGCACCAAGGCTTTCTTCGACGCCTACGTCGAAATGGCGGAAAATGTCGCATCGCTCGCCGCCGAGGACGAGGCCAACGGCCATCCGCTTTCGGCCTCCGAAAAATATAAGCGGGCGGTGATTTATTATCTGACCTGCGAACGCATGCAGGATCGCAATTATGAGCCGCGCCAGCGCGCGTACCGGCGTGCGCTCGAGCTGCGCGACAAGATGATCGTGACCGGCGGTCTGAACTGCGAAGTGGTGTCGTATCCGTACGAGGGCACGACGTTGTCGGGTTTGTTCGTGCGAGCCGAAGGCGTCGACGGTCCAGCGCCGTGCGTGTTCATCTGCAACGGCCTCGATAGCACCAAGGAGATGAACTATCTCGTTCAGCCCGCGCAGGAATTGAGCCGGCGCGGAATCTCGGCGCTGGTGATGGATCAGCCCGGCACGGGCGAGGCGCTGCGCCTGGGGAACCTGCCCGCCATCTACGACAGCGAACGGTGGGGAAGCGCGACGGTCGACTATCTCCAGACGCGCCCGGACGTCGATCCGAAGAGGATCGGCATCATCGGCGGTTCGCTGGGAGGATATTTCGCGCCCCGCGTCGCGGCGTTCGAGCCGCGTATCGCGCTTTGCGTTTCGTGGGGGGGCAATCACGACTGGGGCGAAATGCAACACCGTCGCGTGCGGCGCGAGGGCGACAACCCGGTGCCTCACTATTGGAACCACGTGCTCTGGGTCTGGGGCAAGCCTGACATCGCAAGCTTTCTCGAATATGCGAGTAACGTCTGCCTTGACGGTGTGGTAGAGCGCATCAAGGTGCCGTATCTGATCACCCATGGCGGGGGCGATCGCCAGATTCCACTCGAGTTCGCGCAAAGATCCTATGACCAGGCGGTAAACAGCCCGTGTCGTGAACTGCGCATCTTTACTGACCGGGAAGGCGGAGTTGAACATGTCGGCGCCGACAACATGGAGCCGCCACGCAGCTTCATGTGCGATTGGGTGGCCGATCAATTCGCTGCGGGAGCGACTTCCTGATCCGTCGGTTCCGCTTGTTGTCGGTCAGGCGACGCGGGAATGCCGAACGCTGTCGGCGTTTGCATGGCCATTGCGCTCAGCAGGCGCGCCGTGACGGTAGCGGGCGACGTCGCTGATTCCGTTGACGTCGATGAGCTGGGCGAGCGGATTGAGTCCGGTTTCGGCGGTGTCGATCTGCAACAGTGATGCGACGGACCGGCAGCCGACTGTGTCCGTAATGGTCCCGCTGGTCAAACGCGGCCGCGTTGCGCTGCAAATTCCTGCTTGCCGCGTGAACGCCTACCGCGGGCGAGTGATTGCACGCGAAGTTGCCTGCTAGGCGGGGAGTAGCCCATGGAACTGTCGCGGGGGCAGGAGCCGACGGCGGCGGAAACCAGCCCGCCGCCGCGTCGCAGATCTTCCTTGAAGAGGTTCACCGCTATTGTCTATTCGTCCGCGGGCCGGCGGCGCAACTAACGCAAACGTTATGGATTGATTACGCTGCTCCGATCATTGACGAGGAACTTCGCGCCGCGAGTGAGGAAGTCGCCCACGACATCGGCGAACGCCTCCGGCCGATCGCCCTTCAAGTCGTGCGCAGCATCGTGCACAATCATCAGATAGCAATTTTCGATCAGCTCTTTGTAGTGATGGCCTTCGTTCGCGGAAATGACGCCATCTTTGGCCCCCATCAGCACGAGAACCGGCGCCGTGATCGTCGGAAGTTCCGCTTCGAGCGCCGGATCGCGATCGCCGCCCATGATCTTGCCGACGAGATCCCACGGCGCATTGGGTTTGAAATCGGCGAGCCACGGCTTGCGTTCGGGCCGTGCATGAAACGCGCGGATGAACGCCGCACGATCGGACAGCAGATTATCCGGACGCTTGTAACAGCAGCGAAACGCCGACGGGACTTCAGCGATGACCGACGTCACATTCTTGGGATAATCGATCGCCCACCATAAGACGATGATGCCGCCCATCGAGGTTCCCATGATGGCGTATTCATCGATCCCCAGCGCCGCTACCGCGCTCGCCAGACTAGCCGCCATCTCACGACCGTTGGTGGTGCGCGTATTGGGCTCGGAGTCTCCGAAGCCGGGAAGCTCGAACGCGATGATGCGCCGGTCCTTCGCCAGCAGTTCGAGCGCCCCGCCGGCATTTCCCTGCGGTCCGCCAGCGCCGTGAACGACCACCAACGGCTCGCCCCGCCCGCTTTCCCAATAACGGATTTTGAAGCCGTCGGCTTCGACCATGTGTTCGGCGAAGCCGACAAGCTCCGGCACGGCAACTACCATACGTGTTTCCTTTGACTATCGAATTAATCAGGCGTCGGCATAAGCTTTAGCCTGCACGGGATCGGAAAGCTTGTGCAGCGCCGGCATCACATGACGGCTGAACAGATCGATGTTCTTTTTCGCAAGCTCGGTGGGAAGACCGAACCCGCTGAAGCTAAGATCCATCGAGCCGACCCCGACATCATGATATTCGAGGATCTTTTCATAGACCTGATCCGGCGTACCAATGAAGCGCGGCACACCCCACGATCCCGGCGCCTTCGCAAGGATCTCTTTCATGCCACCGCCTGCCGAGTAACCGCTCTTGATCGATTCCTGATAAACGCTTGCCGCGGCCTGGTTGGGAGGACGGAAGAAGTCAAACGACCCAAACCCGTATTTGAGACATTCCTCGTGCGCCTGCTCCTCGGTCTCCGCCACGTAAACGAAGTTCCGGTAAAGCACGTTCTCCCGGCCAACGGTTCGGCCGAGCGCAGCACTACCCTCGCGAAATCGGTCGATGGAGGCCGCAGCAGTCTCCGGGCTGGCATAGCTGATCGCGATATCCGTGCCCATCTCAAGCGCGAAATCGACCGATACCAAGCTGTTGCCCGAGAGCAATACGCGCGGCTGCTCGCCGAGAAACTTGGGCCATACCGCGATCGTCCGATAGCGGAAGTGGACACCTTCCCAACCGAACGGCTCAGGCTCCCGCCAGGCTCGCAGGATCAGCGCGACACTTTCCTCCCATATCGCTCGCGATTCGGTCGGGTTGGAGGAATATGTAATAACCTCGTTAGGCGTTCCGCGCAGCAGGGCTACGGCGTAAATCCTGCCGTTGCTGATGAGATCGAGCATCCCAATCTCTTCGGCCAAGCGCACGGGGTTGTTCATGGTCAGATTGGGGCCAAGCAGCGAGATGCGGGCATTCTTGATCCGTTCGGCAAGCAATGCCGCAGTCACATGGCAATTCGGGTCCAACCCCGGGCCGCCGTAATGATGCTCGGACACCGTGACGAAATCGATGCCGACGTCGTCAGCCATTTCGTACAGCATCATGGAATCATCGTGCGCTTTGCGCGCAGACGTTGCATCGTAAAATCGAGGCCGGCGAGGCCAGCCATGCGGCATGCGCGAGTCCTGATAATCCGCGCCCCCGAACAGTCCAATTTCCATCACTCAGGCTCCTTCCATATGATCAACGCCACGCGACGATCCGAGCATGTCGGATGCCGTTCGAACGAGGCTCGCCAAGCTGCGCGGCAAGTTCAGTTCAGCCAGGTTCATCCAACTCGTTCCCGTCGACATCTGAAGTACGAGGCGTATCGCCATACTTGTCCGTCCGCGCCTGCGATGCCGGACGCAAACCGCGCCCTATCTGACGCCGTGATAATCGAGTGGTGACATTGATGGAAATTCAAGTTTGGGATTTCATATATCATCGATAATTATAGTACGGTCTCCAATCATCGCCGAGTAACCCACATCTTCCTTGTTGAGGGTGAGTCAATTGCGGCATCATCTGCGTCGGCGACCGACGTCTGCGATCAATGCCATTGCGAAAGCGAAGGCACCGACCTATCATCGAGTTCGGAGCGACATGTGTCGTGCTACAGTAAAGGAAGTAAACCGATGCGGATAATTGGTCCGGAAGATTTGGTTATGGGCGTCGATAATATCGAGGCATGCCGCACATTTCTGGTCGATTACGGTCTTAAGGAAATCGCCTTGGACGACGGCGGCTTTTTATACGAAGCGCTGGACGGCACGGCGATTACGCTGCGCGACCGAGCAGATCCGGTGCTCCCGCCCGCTTTACCGACCAACAATTCGCTGCGGCTGACGGTTTGGGGATGCGAGGACCAGGCTGCCGTCGACAAGATTGCCGCCGAGCTCGCCACCGACCGCGAGGTCTCGGCGCAGGGCGATGGATCGATAAGCGTGGTCGACGATGTTGGCTTCCGGATCGCATTTCGCGCCACGAAGCGCCGTCCGATTAACGCGAACGTCGAGCAGATCAATTGTCCTGGCGCGCCTCCCGGGCGCAAAGTCAACGAGACAGCGTCCTCCGACGACCGCACCGCCTTGCCGCGAACGCTGTCGCACATAGTCTTCTTCACCCCTGACATGCCCAAGATGGAGCGTTTTTACGTCGATCGGCTCGGGTTCGTCGTGACCGACCGGTTTAACAACGTTGGGCCGTTCCTGCGCCCCCAGGCGAACGACGACCATCACTGCCTGTTCTTGCTCCAGACGCCGCCGTTCATGCAGGGCTTGGAGCACTTTGCGTTCCACATGGCTGGTCCGAACGAGATGATGCTGGCCGGTTCGCGCATGCTTGCGAAAGGCTATGAATCCTTCTGGGGCCCAGGCCGCCATGTTTTCGGCTCGAACTGGTTCTGGTATCTCAACTCGCCGATGGGAATGCGTGCCGAGTATGACGCCGACATGGACAAGCATGACGACACCTGGGTGCCGCGCGTCGCGGACTCGTCGGCGGATGCCGGGCAAGTCTTTCTATTCGAGAATGTCGAGAAGTGGAACCCGGGGGGTCCCCCGCCGGGCGCTGCGCGCGGAGGAGCTCCTGCTGGTGCTTCGGCGCCGGCCCACGCCTGATGTGATGACCGTGGACAGCGAGCGGGGTTCTACAGAGGTCGGGCTTGTTCCGCTCTGTTTGGTTGCTGAACTCGCCGATGGCCGCTCGCGTGGCTTCGATCCGCTCGATGAAGGCCGAGACACGATGTTCGTGGTGCGGACCGGCGACAACGTCTTCGGATACCGTAACGCTTGCCCGCACTATGATTTCGGGCGGATGGCGTGGCGAAAGGACGAATTTCTGAACGGGGACCGATCGAGGATAATGTGCGCCGCACATGGTGCACTGTTCCGAATAGAAGACGGTGTATGCGAGGCCGGTCCGTGCCTCGGCCAGACCCTGACCAAGGTGCCTTTGGAAGTACGCGACGGGCTCCTGTGGGTGAAAGCCGACTCTGCGGCGGGATTACGCGGCAGGATAATGCGTCAGGCGAAGGCGACCTCGGCTACCGTATGACCCGGTTCGGCTTAGGCAGTAGGCTCATAACTGTTGATCCCGATAAATACGCGGAAGAGTTCGACGCGACGAAGAATCGCGCATCGCGCGCAGCCGCGGCGGGAGGTGGTCCCCGGCCAGTTTGGCCGCCCGCTGCGGCATCCGGGCGCTCAGGTTGCGCGGGAGCAGCGGCAGCAACGCGTCGACCCGCTGCCGCGCCGCGAACAGGATGATGAGTCCCGCCGAGCCGGACGCCTCGAAGAGCCGGCGCGGGTCGGCGTTGAAGCGCGCCGGGCTCGCGGCGTCCACGTCGCGGACGTGGGCGGCATACTCCCGGTCGGACGCGGCGGCGTGGTTGCAGGGCTCGACGTCGTCCGGCGAGTAGCCTCCGCTCTCGAGCAGCCGAAGCGCCTCCTCGGCATCGTCGCCGAGCCGGACGCCGAGGTGGTTCACCAGCGACAGCGTCCCGTCCGCGTCCAGCCGAGCGTAGAGCGCGAGGCGCGTGAAGCGAGGCAACGGCGCACCAGCCACCCGCCCGACCCGTTGCAGACGCCCCCGACCACTGAGGCGCCGATGCGATATCTTCGATCGACGAATACTCGGGCGTCTGAAGGCATGCTCCATCACCGGCGGTGTTAAGGAGCAACCTTCAAGATCACGCGCCGGAGATCCTGATCCGACTGCGAGAAGTAGAGCCAAATCAGGCCGTCGAGTTCGATCGCGGATGAAGCAAACGCGATATCCGCGTCATCCTCTTGCACGTCGGTCGGCACGATCAGGGGCTCGTCGCATCGTTCGACCACGCGGGTCATCGAGGCGTCGAACGCCGCCCAGCCGATCCGCCAGTGTGCGTCCCGGGTCGCGCCGTTGTAGAACAGCACGGGTCGGTCGCTGCCGCCGCCGACGATCGGGCCGGGGCTGAGATGCCAAACATCCCACGCATCGGCACGTGGCCGGAGCGCCGACTGGACGACATCGCGCCACGGTCCGTCCGGATCGTCGGCGTCGGCTTGGCCGATCAACGATGCGCTCTCGTCGGCATATTCGAAGAGCATGCGCCAGCCTGCCGCCGTCTCGATCACCGAGCTTTCTTTGGGGTTGGCGAACGGCGGGCACGAATCGAGCGCGATGTCGGCTTTCGCCAGCCGCGCCACGTCCGGGCCGCGCGCGAGGCGCAGCCGACCGGTTTCCTGCTGCTGGTTCCAGCCGGTGTACCAGACCCGCAATTGGCCGCCTGCCATCAGCACCGTCGGATCCTCGCAGCCATCGAGATCGACGAGATCGGGTCCGGGAAACAGGATCGGCGTTACGTCCATCTCGAAGTGCAGGCCGTCCGCTGAGGTGCCGTGCCAGATCTCGGCCATCTTGAGCCGTGGCTCGTCGTCGCGCCGCGGCACCGCGCGCAGCAGGATGTGGAACATATCGCCGTCCCGCCAGACAAAGGGACTCAAGGTGTACATGTCGGCGAGGCGATTGCGCCGTCCGAGTGTGAGCGGCTGCGTCTCGACGATATCGAATCCGCTCCTCACGCGCCCTGGCCGATGTTGCATTCCAGACCGCCGTCGAGCGTGAAGGTGGCGCCGGTCGCATAGTCGCCGGCAGCGGACGCGAGGTAGAGCGCCAGCTCGGCGACCTCGCAGGGTTGAGCGGCGCGCTTCAGCGGGATGCTCGCCACCTGTTCGGCGAGCTTGTCGGAATTGTCGATCGCCTCCTGGTTCATCGGCGTCAGGACCATGCCTGGCGCGAGATTGTTCACAGTGATGCCGCGCGGCGCCAGCTCGAGCGCAAGGCACCGCGTTAGGTTGCGCAAGCCGCCCTTCGACGCGCAATAGTCCGCGGCACCCGCGCGCGGCAGGTCCTCGTGGACCGAGCTGACGTTTATGATCTTGCCGCGTGCGCCCGTGGGAAGTTCGCCGAGGAAGGCCTTGGCGCACAGGAACGGGCCGACCAGATTGGTACGCAGGACCGACTCGAACTGGGCCAGCGGCATGTCGGCCACGGGGATGCCGGACGCGTCGACCCCAGCCGAATTGACGAGCATGGTCGGGGCTCCGAAGGCCTTGACGATCTGTGCGAAGGCGTCGGCAACCGCCCGCTCGTCGCCGACATCCGCCGCGACCACGATCGACCGGCCGCCGGCCGTTTCGATGTCGGACACGAGCGCGTTCGCCGCCGCATCGATCTTATGCGCGACGATGGCTACCGCCGCGCCTTCGCTGGCGAACAGCGTCGCGATCGCGGCGCCGATGCCCGAGCTTCCGCCCGTCACCACGACGACCGCTCCGTCCAGTTTCGCCATCGATCCGTTCCTTATATGGTGCGCGCGCATCATGCCGCCCTGCCAATCTCATTCGGTTGGCGGCGTCCGATGGTTACAGCGCGATCGTCACCAGCGCAGCAGCCGCGGGCCGAGCAGCGCGCCGACGCCGGCGGCCAGGCCGATGCCCAGCGTATACCATGTAAGCACGAACAGCGCCGAGACCTCGGGACAATGCAGGCAGTATAGCGTCCCCGCCCACGCGCCGGCGGCCAGCCCCGCCGCGCCGCCGGCCGCACTCAGCCGGGTCGGAGCCAGCCGCCGAAACGACCACAGCAGGCCGATGAAGATCGGGGCAGACAACATAAGCACAAGCCAGGGACATTTCTTCCACGTCTTGCCAAGCCACAAGGCAAACCAGTCGCCGGACGGAACACGCGCCATTTCCGCCGCGCTGACGATCGCCAGCAGCGCGAACGGCACGGCGAGCGGCCAGAAGCCGCGGAGCCGCACCGGCTCCGGCCGGGCGAGCCGCACGACCATGACGAGCGCGCCGATCCCGAGCGATATCGTATAGGTCCATTTCATCCAAAAGGCAAAACCGCGCATCGCCAAGCCCAGATCGCCGCGGAAGCCGAGGATCAGCGCGACCAGCAGCAGGGCGATCGCACCCCCGCTCACAATGCCCAGCAGCAGGCGTTGCCAGACCGCGTGGCGCGAAACGGGCGTCACGCCCTTGGCAAGGGTGGCAATGAGCGCCTCGGTGTTCATCGCCGCTCTCCCCGGATGCGCGCGGCCAGCGCCCGGAGTCCGCGATGCACCGACACCTTCACGTCTGATACGCCCAGGCCCTCGGCCAGCGCAGCCGCGGCGACACTGTGTCCTTCGAGTTTCGTCCGGCGGATCAGCCTGGACTGTTTGTCGGGCAGGCCGCCGAGCAGCGCATCGATATCCATGCGCGCGCCCGCTTCGTCCTCTAGCCCCGGCGAAGTCAGAAGATGCTCGACATCTTCGATTGGGCAAGTCCGGCGAGTGCGCCGAAAGTGATCGACCATCTTGTACCGCGCGATTGCGAACAGCCATGCGCCGAACGCGCGATCCCGGTCGTAGCTCATGCGGCGGGTGTGGATGGCGATGAGCGTCTCCTGCACGATGTCCTCGATGGCGTCGGCATCGCCGACGCGGCGACGGTAGAAGGCGCGCAGCACAGGCACGAGCGCACGCAGCAAAGCCTCGTGCGAACCGGCGTCCCCATTGAGGCCGTCTACCATCCAGGCCCTGAGCTGGTCTTCGTCGGCCCGCATTCATGCTCCTGAGGGTTCATTCGCCCGGGCGGCGGGTCGGTTACACCGAAGTGATCTCGTCCGCGGCGGTCGTGACGATCGGGTGTAACCCAACTGCCGGCATCCGCGAACGGTCTATTCACTGGGCGATGACACCGAAGGCCTCGGGCGAACCATGCCATGAGAACGAAGCGCGCCCGCAAGATTCTCGCGATCGCTCGTAACCGAACCCGGCGCCGACGCGAACTTCGATCAGCAGCCAGGCGATCTGGCGAGTTTCACATCAAGAGGCAGGTTTCCGATGGCAAGATCACAATTCCGCGCCTTGGCATGGGCAGCATCCGGCGCGGCGGCGATGCTGGCCGGATGCGGCGCGGCTGAAGCGGGCCCGGTCGCCCGCGCGTCCGCCCTTCATCCCGTGGTCGTCGAGCTGTTCCAGAGCCAGGGCTGCTCATCCTGTCCCCCGGCCAATGCGAATATCAATGCGATCGCCGACCGTCCCGACGTCCTCGCGCTGTCGTTCGCGGTGACCTACTGGGACCAGCTCGGCTGGAAAGACACGTTCGGCTCACCCCGCTGGACCGCGCGCCAATGGGATTATGCGCGCCAGGCGGGCCGCCCGCAGGTCGCCACGCCGCAGGTGATCGTCAACGGCGGCACCGCGATCGTCGGCAGCAACCCCCGGCAGCTCGACGCCACCATCGCCAAAGCGGGCCCGCCGCAGGGCGGGCCAAACCTGGCATTCGTCGGCAAAACGCTTCGCGTCGGTGCAGGCAAGACCGGCGCGCCATGCGCGGTCTGGCTCGTTCGCTATGATCCGCGCGTCCGCGAAGTGCCGATCCGGGCGGGCGAGAATGGCGGCCGCACGCTGCCGCACCGCGATATCGTTCGCGAGCTGGTCAAGCTCGGCAACTGGAGCGGAACCGCCGCCACCTTCGCCGTTCCGGCCGCCGGCGAGGCCGGCCTTGCCTCCGCCGTCCTCGTCCAGCGCGGCGCCGGCGGCCCGATCACAGCTGCGCTGAGGCTCTGATTACGTATCGGCCGATGACGTCGCGGTCGCTTCCCCTCACGACGCCAACCCGAAGGAACCTTCCATGCGTATCATTACCCTGCTCGCCATGTCCGCTTTGTCGATCGCAGCTGCAGCCCCCGCGCTCGCGCAGGACGCGATGATGAAGGACGGCATGAAATCCGGAGCAATGATGAAGATGTCCGCTGCCGACAAGAAGAAGATGGCATCGTGCAACGCCATGCCGCACGACAAGATGATGAAGAATGCCGGCTGCACGAAGATGATGAAGATGCATCCCGACATGATGAAGGGCGATGCGATGATGAAAAAGGGCGGCTGAGCCTGGCGGCGAACGGCGGACGGGATGTGCGAGAAGCGCGTTCCGTCCGCCCTGGTTCTACCACGCGAAGGGCGATGCCATGCCGACGTGGCCGCACTCCACCGCAGGGTGGCGGGACAAACGCGCTGGTAGGCCGCGAAGGCATCGCCGCGCGCGGTGGCGATCTTCTATTTAACGCTCTATCAAATGGTAATGCGGACTGATGATCTTCAACGCTCCGTCAGACGTGGGACGAATTCACAAGATGCAGGCGCAAGGAAACGCTTTGATTCTTTGCGATGGCGCGCCAGCATGGCGACCAGGCGAAACTGGGTGGAGATTCCAATGCGTCGTACGATCCAGTCCCTCGTGGTCACGCTCGTCGCAGGCGCAACGATATCGGCGGCCGCGCAGCCACCGGCCTCGGGCAATCCATTCTTAAAGCCAAGTGCGCTGCCGTTCCAGGCTCCGCCGTTCGATCGCATCAAGGACGGCGATTATCAACCGGCGATTGAGCAAGGGATGGCGGAGCAGCTGGCGGAGATGGATAAAATCGCGACCAACCCCACGCCACCCAGCTTCGACAACACGCTGGTGGCGATGGAACGTTCGGGCCGGATGCTCGAGCGCGCGACGATCACGTTCTTCAATATCGTCTCGGCCAATACCAATCCGACGCTGGATGCGATTCAGACGAAGCTCGCGCCCGAGCTCGCAGCGCATCAGGATGCGATCTTTCTCAATCCGAAGCTGTTCGCCCGCGTCTCGGCGATCTACGCCAAGCGCGATACGCTTCGGCTGACGCCAGAGCAGCGTCAGCTGCTCGAGGTCTATTATCAGAACTTCATCCACGCCGGCGCTAAGCTGTCCGATCCCGACAAGATCAGGCTGCGCGCGCTCAACACGCAGCTCTCGACACTCGAGACCGCCTTCCAGCAGAAGCTGCTCGCCGCGGCCAAGGCGGGCGCCGTGGTGGTCGCGGACAAGACGAAACTTGCCGGGCTCGATGCGGCGGCGCTGGCAGCCGCCGCGCAGGCGGCAAAGGAACGCGGGCTCGACGGCCAATATGTCCTGACGCTCCAGAACACGACACAGCAGCCGCCGCTGGTCAACCTCGCCGATCGCGCGACGCGCGACGCGCTATTCCAGGCCAGCTGGACCCGCGCGGAGAAAGGCGACGCCAACGACACCCGCTCGACGATCCAGCAGCTGGCGCAGTTGCGCGCGCGCAAGGCGGCGCTGCTCAGCTATCCGACCTGGGCGCATTACGCGCTCTACGACCAGATGGCGAAAACGCCCGAAGCGGCGCTGTCCTTCATGAGCAAACTGGTGCCGGTGACGGCTGCGCAGGGACGGCGCGAGGCCGCCGTGCTCCAGGCCGAAATCGCGAGGGGCGGCGAGAGCTTCAAGCTCAAGCCGTGGGATTGGGATCGCTACGCCGAGCGCGTCCGCAAGGCGAAGTACGATCTAGACCCGGATCAGGTGAAGCCTTATTTCGAGGTCCACACCGTGCTCGAGCAGGGCGTGTTCTACGCTGCGAACCAGCTCTACGGCCTCACTTTCAAACGCCGCACCGACCTGCCGGTCTATCATCCCGACGTGATGGTCTACACGGTTTACGACAAGGACGGCACCGCGCTTGGGATCCTGTATTTCGATTATTGGCAGCGCGACAACAAGCAGGGTGGTGCCTGGATGTCGAACTTCGTCAATCAGTCTCATCTTCTCGGGACGAAGCCGGTTATCTACAATGTGGGCAACTTCCAGAAGCCGGCGGCCGGCCAGCCCGCGCTTGTCACGTTCGACGATGTCAGGACGATGTTCCACGAGTTCGGCCACGCGCTGCACGGCCTCTTTGCCAACCAGGAATATGAGACGCTGTCGGGCACCAGCACGGCGCGCGACTGGGTCGAGTTCCCATCGCAGTTCAATGAGCATTGGGCGCTCGATCCGACGGTACTCGTGCATTATGCCAAGGATTATCGCACCGGCGCGCCGATTCCCGCCGCGCTCGTCGCCAAGATCAAGAATGCCGCCAAGTTTAATCAGGGCTATGCGCTGGGCGAACTGATCGCCGCTGCCGAGCTCGACATGAAGTGGCACAGCCTGCCGGCGAGCGCGCCGCCGCAAGACGTTGACCGGTTCGAGGCGGCGGCGCTCGACAGCCTCGGCCTCGACATCGCCAATGTGCCGCCGCGCTATCGGTCGAGCTATTTCCTGCATATCTGGGCCAACGGCTATTCGGCGGGATACTATGCCTATCTTTGGACCCAGATGCTCGACAACGATGCGTTCGCTTGGTTCACGCGACATGGCGGGCTGACCCGCGGAAACGGCCAGCGCTTCCGCGACATGATCCTGTCGAAGGGACACACCGAGGATTATGCAACGATGTTCTGCGCCTTCTACGGTAAGGACCCGGACATCGCTCCTATGCTGGAGGATCGCGGCTTCGACACCAAGGCGCTCGCGACGCTTCTGAGAGCAGCTTCGCCTCCGGCCAATTGAGCGGATCGCCTGCCGAAATGAAGTTCAGCTACGGCCATACTAAGTCGAAAATTGAACATGAATGTGCGGCGCCTTCAGGAAGCCGCAGGGATCGTGCCAATGTTTGCTTCGGGGTCATTTCACCGCGTCGCTGCGGCGCCACAATAGCCAAGCCATCGCACCCAGAAGGGCGGTGGCGCCGATCAGGATGCTCCAGAGCATAGCCTGCCGTGCCCCACCGCTGCGACGGACCGGCTCCAGTCGCACGATGGTGTTTTCCGCGATTGCTGTGGCGGTTGCTATTTTCTCGTCTGTTGCCTGCGTCATAAGGCTGGCCGGCGGCAGGTAGGCGGCGGTTGCCGCTGCCCGCCCCGCGGCAAGCAGGTACGGGGATTTGCCGGTCGCTAGAAAGATGATTTCCCGCCGGGCGAAATCGAACCGGATGGAGGGCGTGGCGGTAAACCCGGCGGAGCGCGGGTCGGCCTCGATCCGCAGCATGGCATAGGCCCGGCCGCCCAGCACGATACCGCCGGCCGCGCGGCCCTTGCCGGGACGGGCCGCAGTACCGTCGCCGAGCAGCGTCCAGGGCTGTTCGCGGTCGTCGCGGCCGAGGATCCGGACGGGGACGATTATCTCGCTGCCGGTCGGGACAATTTGGATCGCAGCGACTGCCAACGCAAAAGGCGGCGCGAATTCGACGGTATGGGCGTCGGTGAGCGGGGGTGCCGTCGCGTTGATCATGGTACCGGTGACGGCGGTATCGTCCCGCTTCACCAGCGTCGCGCGACGGACCGTCACCGGCGACAGCAGCCGCGAGCCCCCGCGCCACGTCACCCGCAGATAGTCGCCGCGCAGCGTCGCATGGCCGAGCGGCAGCGCTGCCGCGCCGCCGGGGCCGGGAGCCGCGACACGATAGACCACCTTTTCCGCGATCGGTCGCCAATCCTTCAGGTCGGCGCTCGCCTCTACCGCAAAGGTCACCGGCTGCGAATCCGGGACATCGGCATCGAGGACCAGGCTGTAGGCGGCCCCAACGATGCGGCGCGAATCGAGCAGGATGCCAAGCGTTTTCGACGTCGCGGCGCCGGCGGGCGTCCCCACGACCTGAGCGACGCGCGCGCGCCCCTCGCCATCCAAGCGCAGCGATACCCCTGTCACAGTCAGCGCGTCGACAGCGCCCAGGATCGGCAACACCGGCAAATTTTCGCGTCGAAACGGCTGCGCGGCCGGCGCAATGCGCGCGATCGGCATCGGCTTACCCGCCGCATCGAAGACGCGAAGATCGGACAGGTCTGCGGTTTGCGCAGCCGCCAGCACCTCGGCGGGAATCGCGAGCCGCTGGACCGGGGATCCAGCGGCCGCGGCGACGGGGACGCGCACGGCATAGGAGGAGGGATCGTCGTCCGATCCGGCGGGCGCTGCCCCGGCGATATACGCCGCGGCCAGCGCAACCGCGGCGAGCTTCCCGAAACGGGTCATGCTGTTGCTTCCTCCCTGCCGGGGGCCGCCACGCGCGGCGGCAGCGGCGCCAGATAGCCGACCGCCAGCATCAGGAGCCCGACGACGATGAAAGCGACGATGCGCGCGCCGCCCCCGGCGTTGTTGAGATCGACGAGCAGCAGCTTGAGCACGGTCAGTCCCAGCAGCCCAGCACCGACCAGCCACGGCACGCGATGGCCCCGGCGGTAGGCCAGCACCATCAGCGCCAGGGCAAGCAGGGTCCAGAGGATCGCGAGCCCGGTCTGGACGATAAAGCTGGCGAGCAGCGCGTTGCCGTCCCACGGTACGCCCAGCAGGTGATGCGCGAGCCGCAGCCAGATCGTGTTGACGATGACGAAGGCGAGACCCGCCAGCGCGGCAAGCACGCCAGGACCGCGCAATACGTCCGCACCGGATGACGGCTGCTTAGCAGCGAGGATGGTGCGCCGCCACCATTCCAGCGTCGCCAGCGCTAGACCGAGAGCGAGATCGACCGGGTTGAGCAATGGCAGATAGGGCAGGGGATCCGCGTTGCCCGCAGACAGCATCCCCGTCAGCAAGGCACCGACGAACATCATCACCGCGATCGGCGCCGCCGCATACCAGCCATAGCCGACGGCATGGCGGTCGAGCGGCCAGCGTGCGGAAACGGCACGCATCGCCCGGCCGCTCCACAGCGTCAGCGCCAGCAGCACCGTCGTCGCGGCGGCCAGGAACGTGACCTCTGCCCAGGCGGTGTCCCATAGCTTCGCGCGATCGATCGCCAGCCACAGGCAGTCCGCCAGCATCGCGGTCGCCAGCCACACGCCGCCGACGTGGCTCGCTCGCAGCACGTCGTCGCTCGCAGTACTGCGGGGGGCGGCGTCGTTGAGGTAGAGCATGCGCAAGTGCAGCCCGATCGTCACGATCCAGATGGCGCAGTCGGGGAGGGGCAGCAGGTGCCGGCCCGACGCGACCGCGCCGAGGAACGCCAGCATTAATGCCGCCAGCGTCGTGTAGCTGGGCCATCTCGCCACCGGCCAGCGCAGGCGCCGGCCGATCGTCTGCGCGAGCCACGCACTTGCGACATAAGCGAACAGCACCAACAGCGGCCGCACGCCGGGGTCGAATATCGGTATCGGCGGCTGGCCCGCGTAGCGCAGCGGCAAGCTGCGGCCGGCCTCCACCGTCCATGCCAGCCACCAGAAGACGAACCCGAAGAGGAAGGCGGGCTTGGCGAACCTTTCCTCCCAGCCGCCATAGGCCTGCGCCAGCCGCGTCCCGCTGTACGGCAGCGGACCGCGTAGCCACCATGCCGTCGCCAGCGCCGCCAGCGCGATCAGCATCGCGCCGGCGAAGCTGGAATTGGCAAGTGGCACCGCCGACACATTCGCGTTCAGGCCGGTCAGATAGAGCGAGGCCGCGAGGAGCTGGAGCAGGATGCCGAACAGCCGCGGCATCCAGCGCGCCTGACGCATGCCGACCCAGAAGGCCCCCGCGCCCTCGACGGCCCATGCCGCCGAGGTCCAGCGCGCGCCGAGCGCGAGCGGCACCGCCAGCGTCACGAAGCCGATGCCGATCGCGAGCATCGCCTCGTTCATTACCCGGAAGCCGTCTCGCCGGTGGCGCATCGTCCAACCCGCGACGCCCAGATACAGCGCGGCGAAGCCCAGCGCGGCGAACGCGCTGCCGAACGGGCGGTCGTGAACCAGCCCGGCCTGCAGTCCGAACCCGGCCAGCGCCGGACCGAACAGCAATGTGGTGTCGACGACATTGCCAAGCCGCCCCGGCGTCGCCCTGGTGTAGAGCACCGCGGTCGCGACGTAGATCAGCACCGAGAGGATGAGAAAGATTTGCGCGGCGAGAAAGTCCGCAGGCTGGTAGCTGGTGGTGCCCCACAAGGTCGCCGCGCCGAAGGTCGCGAAGAAGCCGATCAGGTTTAGCACTCGCCACGACCGGCGCCGGGCGATGAACAGGATCGCGAGGTTGAGGATCGAGTAATAAGCGAAAACGCCGACGATGCTGCCGCCACCACTTGCCAGCAAAAGCGGGACGGCAAAGCCTCCCGCGAAAGCGGTGGCGGCCAGCGCCTGCGATCGCTGGAGCAGCGCGAGCGCGCAACCGAGCGCGCAAACCAATATCATTAGCACAAAGGCCGCAGCGACCGGGAAAGTGCCGTACAATTTCGCCGCGGCGAACAGCGACAGATAGATCGTGGCGATCCCCGCGCCTTGCAGCGCGAGGCCAAAGCCCGGCCGCGACGCCCGCGTCGAGAAGCCGACGACCAGTAGCGCGATGCCGATCGCGGCGACCAAAGCAAGCCGCAGCTCGATCGGGAACAGTCCGGCCGAGGCCGCGTAGCTGGCGAGGAACGACAGGCCGACGAATAGGATGATCAGCCCGACGCGGACGATGGTGTTGCCGCCGAACAGCCATTCCTTCGCACGCGCGATCGCGGTCGCGGTCAACGCTTCGATAATTCCCGGTCCGCCGGGGGCGACAGGGGACGGATCCGGGGCAGCGGGACGTGTCGCGGCGAACGGTGCCGTGCGATCGAGCAAAGGCGGGGGCTGGTCGCGCGGCGACGGGGTGGCGACCGTCTTGGCCGCGACCGGTCGATATGCGGGGACTTCTGCCGAAGGAGCTGGAGAGGCGGTGACGCCGCGCGCGGCCAGCAGGTCGATCTGCGCCTGCAAGGTTTCGGTGGCCCGCGTCACTTCGGCACGAACGACGCGTCGCAGCATCCATCCGGCAAGCATGCCGAGCAGTCCGCCGAAGATGAAGCCGAAGCCGTCGAAATCGACGAGCGACCATCCGATCAGGGCGCCGAGTGCGCCGATCCAAAAGATCATCGATTTCGCCCCTCGACGCTATAACGCCATTCCGGACGTTCATGCCGCACGTGGATTGGATGGTCGAGACCCGATCGCACCAGTCGAGACCTCCGGGGCCAAGCAGGGCCTGCTCAGTAACAAGGTGATTATCGGGGCGACCGCGAACAGGTTCAGCAACAGCCATTATAGATGACCATTGCGGTGCAGAGCGTGTGACGCATTATAGATGGTGCACATGACCGAGAACAGCGCCGCAGCGCAGGTGCGGCTGTCGCCGGCGGAGATCGCCGAGCTAAATTCGGCGGTCCGCGCGATCGAGGTTCAGGGTGCGCGGTTGCCGGCGCCGGTGCTGGCATTATCGGGTGTCGAGGCGCCACCCCGGCGCTGATGGATGGACGAGATGGGAGGAGAGACGATGAAGGCCGCATCCGCCGCCGCTGCCGCGCTGGCGCTGGCCGCGCCGGCCGAGGCGCAGGATCGCCCGTCGGTCGCGCCCAAGAACATGCAGGCGATCGCGCCCGCGCTGGCAGACTATACCGATTACTTGTTGTTCGGAGGCGTCTGGCGGGGTCCCGAACTCTCACCTCGGGACCGCAGCATCGTCACCCTGTCGGTCCTGATCGCGACGGGCAGACCGCGCAGATGGCGGGCCACCTGGGGCGCGGCCTCGATAACGACGTCAAGTCCACCGAGATCGCCGGCATGGTGACGCAGCTCGCCTTCTACACCGGATGGCCGAACGCCGTGTCGTCGCTAAACGAGTTCGAGAAGGTCTTCGCCGAGCACCAGTCGACCTCGCGACCCTGAAGACAGTGCCGCCGGCAACAGCGCCGGCCTCAGAGCCCGAGCGCGCCGCGACGGTCGACCGGATGCTAGGGCCGGTCGCCCCGAAATTGGCGCAGCTCACCAACGACGTGCTGTTCGCCGACCTCTGGCGGCATAGGGGCCGCGATCGCCAACGCGATCTACAACGCGACGAGGGTGCGCGTGTGCGACTACCCCATCACGCTCGACAAGCACCTCGAGAAGCTGCCGCAAATCATCTGATGGCCGCTGCCGAGCTGATCGCGCGCCGCGCCGTGCTGGCAACGCCGCCAATGCTTGCGCTCGCGGGCGCCGCATGTGCCGAACAACTAAATGATGGTCGCATGACGCACACCAAGACGCTGGTCGCTTATCTCACGCGGTTGGGCAACACGCGGGTGATCGCCGAGACTCTGCGCCGCCAGCTCGGTGCGGACCTGTTCGAGATCAGGCCGGCGCGACCTTATCCCGAGGATCATGAGGAGCATGTCGCCCAGGCGACGCGTGAACGCGACAGCGGCTACGAACCGCCACTCGCTGATCGGGTCACGGGCATCGCCGCCTATGATGAAATCTTCCTCGGCTTTCCGGTCTGGGGCGAGACCGCCCCTTCGCCGATCCGCTCCTTCCTCAAAGCCCATGACCTCCGCGGCAAGACGCTGCGTCCATTCATCACGCATGGCGGCTTCGGTGTCGGCGACACTCCATCCGTGCTCAGCAGCCACGCACAAGGCGCTCGCATTGCGACGCCCTTCGTCATGGAAGCCGATCAGGAGCGGCGCACGCTCAACAAAGTCAAGGAATGGCTCGGCGGCGTCCGGGCGTAATGGCCTATCTCAGGTCCGCTGACGGACTCGATATTGGCAGTCAAAGCGCGACGAGACGCCGCACCGTGGGCTTTACAGTGGCACAGGTGGGAGTGCCGTCCCCGCCGGTGCCAACGACCCTTGTCTCGATGACGCCACCGCCATTCGCCGCTTGGTCCAACAGGTCGGGTGCGATGTCATGGATGTCGATCTTCATTCGACGGGACCACGGTGAGGATAGATCTCCGGCTAGCTGGCCGACACGAACATAGACGAACCGACGTTCAGGACCTTCACGACGCACCTGATCGCCGAAGAACTTAGGACCTGGGCCAACGCGAACAAGGAAATCGAAGACGAGGGGCTCTCCCTCGCGCGAGCATTTTGGATCGAGCGGCAGCTCATCCTTACCTTGAAGGCTATGGAGCACGCCGGTGACCGGTTGCTCAATGATAATGCGGAAAGCGACAAGGTTCTGATCTGCCCGAGCCATACGGGTCGATAGCAGGAGAACATGGCAGCAAACAGGTCGGGGAAGGTGGCTGCAATCTGGCGCCAGATTTGCGAGTTCACGACCTCGATCGCGTCGCCTGATCAGCCTCGAAAGTCGCGAGGATAGGGCAGGGGCCCTCCGACCCGGCCGCGCACTCCCGCGCGAGGTGGTGAAGCGAGGTCCGAACGCGCTTCAGCTCCTCTATCTTCGCATCCAGTGCCACGATCCGGGCATCGGCAAGCTCGCGGGCACGGACCCGATCGTCGGTCGCGTCGAGCGCCAGCAGCTCGCCGACCTGTTCCAGGGTGAACCCGGCTGCCTGCGCTGATCGGATGAAGCGAAGGCGGCGAACGTCGTCGATGCCGTAGCGCCGTATACCGCCGCTCCCGCCGAAGCCTCCGGTCCGATCCGGCGTATGGAGCAAACCCCGGCGCTGGTAATAGCGCACGGTTTCGACGCCGACTTCCCCTTCACGCGCGAGACCCGCAATCGTCAGCGTCGCCATGCCTTGACTCCGTACCATGGTACAGACCCCATATAGGGTCCGCGAACAGGACGGAGAAGTGACATGGCGACCGCGGCGCCCAAGAAGGCGACGATCTACCGCATGGTGATGCCGACGCACACCTGCCCCTACGGCCTCAAGGCGAAGGACCTGCTGCGCCGGAAGGGCTACGACGTCGAGGACCACTGGCTGCGCACGCGCGAGGAAACCGACGCGTTCAAGGCTGAGCATGGGGTCAAGACGACGCCGCAAACCTTCATTGGAGGTGAGCGGGTGGGGGGCTATGACGATCTGCGCCGCTTCTTCGGCAAGGCGGTCCGCGATCCGGAGGCGGTTACCTACCGGCCAGTCATTGCGGTGTTCGCGATGACGGCGCTGATGGCGCTCGCCGCCAGCTATGCCGTGCTCGGGACACCCGTCACGGTGCGCGCGGGTGAGTGGTTCATCGCCTTCTCGATGTGCGTGCTCGCCATGCTCAAGCTCCAGAACGTCGAGGGCTTTTCGAGCATGTTCCTGAACTACGATCTGCTCGCCAAGCGCTGGGTGCCCTACTCCTACATCTATCCCTATGCCGAAGGGGCGGCGGGCGTGCTGATGGCGGCAGGCGTGCTGACCTGGCTTTCGGTGCCGATCGCACTCGTCATCGGGACGATCGGGGCGGTCTCCGTCATCAAGGCCGTCTATGTCGACAAGCGCGAGCTGAAATGCGCCTGCGTGGGCGGCGACAGCAATGTGCCGCTCGGCTTCCTGTCGCTGACCGAGAACCTGATGATGGTCGCAATGGCGGTGTGGATGGTTGCGGCGCCTGCTGCACTTTCCATGGCGCATTGAGCGGCTGACTTGTGGTCGAGATCGCTCAACTCCTGAGGTGAGCCCCGCCCGGGAAAGGCGGGGTAGGCTTCTTACTGAGGGCTCTTGCCCATCTTGCGAAGCATCGCATTGAGCGTCGCAATTTCGCGGTTCTGGCTGTCGATCGTGTTTTGCGCCTCTCGCCGGATTTCCGCGTTCTGCGTGCTACGAAGGGCCGTCTGCGACATGGTGACGGCACCGCGGTGATGCTCGATCATCTTGCGGATCCAGGTCTCGCCGGCATCGGCACCCATCGCCGCCATCATCTTCTCGTGCATCTTCATCATGTCCGGGCCGTAGGGATTGGCCGGGGTCGGCTGCATCATCTTGGAATGATCCATGCCCTGCATCTGGCTATGGTCCATGCCAGCCATGCCGCTCTGCGCGGCGAGCGGGGTGGTGGCGAGTGCTGCGGCAAGAATGCCGATCGTCGTGATAGTCTTCATGGTCGTGCTCCTCAGGAACGGCCCCCGTCACAGGGAGCTACGCGCCTGCTTCGCCTAACCCTCGGGTTTTTCTTCGCCCGCGGCGTGGCCATCGCATGAACAAGAGGATCGCGCCTGCTACCGCGAAGACCAGACCACCGGCTGCAAAGGCGTTCAGCCAAGGCGTGTTGAACCGCTCGTGCTCGGTCCAATCCATGATGTGGAGGCCCCAGAAGAAGTCGTACAGGCGCCAAGTGCCTGTGCGCACAGAGGTCAACCGTCCCGTCTCGGCTGCGATAAAGATGCGGGTCGCATCCTCATCAGCGAAAGACGCGCGCCATGCGGGAAGCGCGCCGCGATACTCGGTGCTCGCACGCTCTATCCGGTCGATCGTCGGCACAGCGGCTTGTCCGCGATAAGCCTTGCCGGCGATCATCGCCGCTGTCTTCGCATCGATCGGTGGGAGCAAGGCAGCCGTGCGGGCATCCAGCAACCGCACCCTACCATCGGCAAGCTGCGCCTCGACGACCGGGCGGCCCAGCAGCGCCCGGTGCTGAAGCTGGCGGACAGGCCCGCCGGCGGTTGCCAGCAAAGCCGGAACGGGTGCGAATGCCTCAACGCTCGACAGCGCTGGCTCGGCGTTGCGGTCGATCCGGTGATCGCCATGCACCGTGTCGATCGGCAGCAGGCTCATGATGAGCCCGCTGGTGAACCACACGATGGCCTGAGCTCCGATCAGGAGGGCAAGCCAACGATGAACCTTGCTGGCCCCAATGTGGAGGCGCAGTCGAGGACTCAGAACCAGGTCCTCACGCCGGCGACGAAGCTGAAGCCTCCCGTGTCGTCACCCCGTGCCCGCGAAAAGCGGGCAGTGTCGCCGAACTGCCGTTCCCAGGACACACCGATATAAGGCGCCAACTCGCGGCGGCCCTCGTACCGAAGGCGCAAGCCGGCTTCCAAGTCCGTCAGGCCTGACCCGGTCCCGGTCTCCCGCACGTCCTGGGCCGCGAAATTGGCCTCCACCCTGGGCTGAAGGACGAAGTAGTTGGTGATGCGCTGGTCGTAATAGCCCTCGGCGCGGGCGAGTACGTCGCCCTTGTCGGAGAGGAACAGTGCCCCCTCCACCTCGAACTGGTAGGGAGCCAGCCCCTCGATCCCGATCGTCGCATAGGTGCGCGACGGGTTCGGCTTGAAGTCGTAG
>CAXTMX010000017.1:0-37028 GCA_964245585.1 uncultured Sphingomonadaceae bacterium
ACGGCAGCGGATCGAAGGCGGGGACCGCGGCCAAGGCCTGCCCGACCTGCGCCGGCCACGGCAAGGTCCGCGCGCAGCAGGGCTTCTTCGTGGTCGAGCGCGCCTGCCCGACCTGCCATGGCGCGGGCCGGATCATCGCCGATCCGTGCACCGTCTGCCACGGCGAGGGCCGCGTCGACCGCGAGAAGACGCTCGACGTGCGCGTCCCCGCCGGGGTCGACGAGGGCACGCGCATCCGGCTGACCGGCGAGGGCGAGGCGGGCGCGCGCGGCGCGCCGGCGGGCGACCTCTACATCTTCGTCCATATCGCGCGTCACAGCCTGTTCGAGCGCGAGGGGACGACGCTGTTCGCGCGCGCGCCGATCAGCTTCACCACCGCCGCGCTCGGCGGCACGATCGAGGTGCCGGGGCTCGACAAGACGCGCCATGAGATCAAGATTCCGCCTGGCATCCAGTCGGGCCGCCAGATCAAGCAGAGAGGCGCGGGGATGCCGGTGCTCAACGGCCGCGGCCATGGCGATCTGGTGATCCAGGTCGAGGTCGAGACGCCGATGCGGCTGAGCGCGCGGCAGAAGGAATTGCTGGAGGAATTTCGCTCGACCGAAACGGGAGACGAGTGCCCCGAGACCAGCGGCTTCTTCGCGCGGCTCAAAGGGATGTGGTGAACGCGGACCGAAGAGTTCCCGCTGTTAACAAGTTATTAACCTCCAGACAGCTGCCTTCCGCGCGACGACATGCGCCGCGGCGGAAGGTCAGCTGCCCAACATCAGCACGTCAGGATAACGCATAGCGTGAGCACCTGCGCGGCGATGGCCACCGTCATCGTGGTAGCGGCTTCGAACATCTTCATCACATACTCCATTCTCGTTCAGCGCTCTTGTGCGCTGCACAATGAAATAATGATTAAACGGCCTGTCGCAATTCGAAAACGGGTCAGCGCGGTTGCAGAAAACGCAATCCTGTGCCCGCTAAGCGGATTGGAAGAACGCGACCGCGTTACGGACGAAGAAGTGGACCGAGGCCCGCAGCGACGCCGTCGATGGAATAGGGCTTTTGCAGCACCGCCACGTCGGCGTGCGCTTCGGGCAAAGCGATCTGCTCGCCGTAGCCTGTGGCAAAAAGATAAGGAATATCAAGTGCCTTCAGCCGATCGGCAACTGCAAAGCTGGTCTGCGCGCCGAGATTGATGTCTAGCATCGCCGCCGTCGGGCGATCGCGCTCGATCTCGGCGAGGGCCTGCTCGACGGTCGATGCCGCGGCAACGCGCGATGCGCCCAGGCGCAATAGGATGTCCTCGGCGTCCATCGCGATGATGAGGCTGTCTTCGACCAGCAAAAGCGTGCCGCCGCCAATAATTCTCGCATCTGCAGCAAAAATATCACGGTCGGCATTCGCCTGCCGGCCGGCGGCGCCATGATCGTCGGCGGCGCGCTCGCCGACGTGACGCGAGGGGACGCAGAAGCGCGCGGTGAAGCCGGCGGGATCGTAGGCGACCTCGGCCTGGCCGCCTAGGTCGTAGGGGATCGAGCGGGTGATGATCGTCGTGCCGAAGCCCTGGCGCGTTGGATGCGCGATGGTCGGCCCGCCGCTCTCCTGCCAGTCGATCATCAGGCTGCCGTCGGCATTGAGCCGCCATTCCACCGCGACGCGGCCCGAATCGGACAGCGCGCCATATTTGGCGCTGTTGGTCATCAGTTCGTGGAACACCAACGCGAGCGTCGAGAAGGCCTGCGGGTTGAGCACGATGTCCGGACCCTCCGCGCCGACCCGGTGCGCATCGCCCGCGAGATAGGCGGCCGCCTCGGTCTCGATCAGCCCGCGCAGCGCGGCGGGGCCCCATTGGTCGCGGGTGATCTGGTTGTGCGCGCGGGCGAGCGCCTCGATCCGCCCGTCGATCTCGCCGACGAACGCGTCGACCGAGCAAGCGCTGCCGCGCGACTGGCGGACGAGGCCGCGGATCAGGCTGAGGATGTTGCGCACGCGGTGGTTGAGCTCGGCGATCAGCAGATCCTGCCGCTCGCTGGCGAGCTGGCGTTCGGCATGCGCATCGTCCGACAGGCGCAGCACGACCTCGATCAGGGTCGCGCGCAGCGTCTCGGCGATGCGGACCTCGGCGGGCGTGAACGGCTTCGATCGGCCGCGGACCAGCTCGGACCAGGTCTCGAAGCTCTTGCGCGGGGTCAGGCGCGGGCCGTTGGGGCCAAATTCCGCGGGCTTGTGCGGATCGCCCGCCCAGCGCACCGTGCGCACGATCTCCTGCCGGAACAGGATGATATAGTCGCGCGGCGAGCGGGAGATCGGCAAGGCGAGCATGCCCGCGGCGACGTCTGAATATTCCGCCGCCTCGGGCAATATCGCGGTGATGCTGTCGACCGCATGGACCTTGCCCGCAGCGGCGCCGTTGAGCAGCCGGACCAGCCGATTGAACGCCTGCGGCGGCGGCGTCAGCCCCGACAGCGCGATGCGCCCGCCGATCGACACGCCGACGCCGTCGGCGGCGATCACCTCGTTGATCGTCTCGGCGAGCCAGGTCGGATCGTCGAGCAGGGTCGCGTCGCCGGCGACCTGCGCGAGCAGGCGATCGGCGATGCGCCGCGCGCCGTCGGCATAGTCGCCGGCCGCCTGACGCTCGCGGCTCTCGAGCTTCATCGCGAACATCTGGCCGAACAATTCGGCGAGCGAGCGGCGCTCGAGGCTCGGCAGGCGCGGCGCATAATGGTGGCAGGCGAACAGGCCCCACAAGTGCCCGTCGATGACGATCGAGATCGAGAGCGACGCGCCGACGCCCATGTTGGTCAGATATTCGATGTGGATCGGCGAGACCGCGCGCAACCCGGCAAGCGACAGATCGAGCGGCGCGCCGGCGGGATCGAGCGAGGGGACGATCGGGACCGGCGGCGCCGCGACGTCGGCGATGATGCGGAACAGGTTGCGGATATAGAGCGAGCGTGCCTGCGCCGGGATGTCGGAGGCGGGATAGTGCAGACCGAGGAAGCTGCCGATGCCGCTGCGCGCCGCCTCGGCGACGACTTCGCCCGCGCCATCGCTGTCGAAGCGATAGACCATCACCCGATCGAAGCCGGTCAGCGCGCGCACCTGCCGCGCGCCCTCGCGCAGGAAGGCGGTGACGTCCTGCGCCTGATCGAGCCGGCCCATCATCGCGCGGATCGTGCCCGCCGAGTCGCCGTTTTCGGTCTGGACCGGCTCGGCCTCGATCACGACCTGCCCGTCGGAGAGATGGAGCGTGACGTCGTAGGCTCGGTCATTCTCGGTCAGCGCGAGCGCGAACAGGCGCTCGGCGGTATCGGCGCCGCGCAGCAGCGTCAGCCGGTTGCGGATCGCGTGGACCGCGTCGCTGGTGAACAAGGCGAGCAGCGGCAGGCCGAGCAGCTCGTCGGGGCCGCGCCCGAGGAACTGCGCGACATTGGCCGAAGCGCGCGCGACCAGCCAATCGGTCGACAGCGCGAGGAGGAAGCCGAACGGTTGGATCGCGCCGAGGATATGGATCGGTTCGCGATCGCAATTGGTCAGATCGACCTGGTACGCCCCGTCGTTCACCCGAGCTCCTGACGTCCGGCCTGTTCGAACAAGCCGAAGGCGGCCAGCGCGCCGCGGGTCGCGGCGGCTATCGTATCGTCGGTGTAGAGCGCGTTTGCCAGCTTTTCCAGAAACTTCCGCCAGGCGCCGGGCGGCTGCGGCGCGGCCAGATAGGCGCGCGGCAGCAGCGGTGCCACGCGCCGCGCGAGCAGCGCGCCGCCGAGCCTGGAACCCTCGACGACATAGGCCGCGCCCCAGCGCATCGCCGGATCGGACAGTTGGGGGGCGGGGAGCGGCGCCGGCAGGGAGAGCCCCAGGGCGGCGAGATCGGCGCGCAGCATGTCGCTGCGCGGATCAGCCGTCGGCTCGCCGCGAAACTGCGCCTCGAGCGGAATCAGCGCGGCGGCGTGCGCGGTGAGGAAGCGGCCGTATTGAGCGCGGTCGGCCAGATCGAAGCCGGCGAACAGCGCGTCGAGCCGCGCGTGACATTCGGCGGTCGCCTCGCGCAGCGCGACGTGCGCCGGCCGGCGCGCGCGGCCGCTAGCCGAAGACACGGTCGAAGATCGTGTCGACGTGCTTGAAATGATAGGCGAGATCGAACTTGTCCTCGATCTCGCGCGCCGACAACCAGCGGGCGACGTCGGGATCGCGCTTGAGCAGATCGAGCAGCGACAAGGCGCCGTCCGCTTCCCACACCTTCATCGCGTTGCGCTGGACGAGGGCATAGGCATCCTCGCGGCTGGCGCCCGCCTGGGTCAGCGCGAGCAGGACGCGCTGCGAGTGGACAAGGCCGCCCATCTTGTCGAGGTTCTTGCGCATCCGCGCAGGGTAAACGAGCAGTTTGTCGATCACCCCGCTCAGCCGGTTGAGCGCGAAATCGAGCGTGATCGTCGCGTCGGGGCCGATCGCCCGCTCGACCGACGAATGGCTGATGTCGCGCTCGTGCCACAGCGCGACATTCTCGAGCGCGGGGGTCACCGCCGCGCGGACCAGGCGGGCGAGCCCGGTCAGATTCTCGGTCAGCACCGGGTTGCGCTTGTGCGGCATCGCCGACGAGCCCTTCTGGCCGGGCGAGAAATATTCCTCCGCCTCGAGCACCTCGGTGCGCTGGAGGTGGCGGACCTCGATCGCCAGCCGCTCGACCGACGAGGCGATCACGCCGAGCGTCGCGAAGAACATCGCGTGGCGATCGCGCGGGATCACCTGGGTCGAGATCGGTTCGACCGTCAGCCCCATCTTGGCGGCGACATGCGCCTCGACGCGCGGATCGATGTTGGCGAAGGTGCCGACCGCGCCCGAAATCGCGCAGGTGGCGATCTCGGCGCGCGCCGCGATCAGGCGAGCCTTGGCGCGCGCGAACTCGGCATAAGCGAAAGCGAGCTTGAGGCCGAAGGTGACCGGCTCGGCATGGATGCCGTGGCTGCGGCCGATCGTGGGGGTGAGCTTATGCTCGAACGCGCGTTCGCGCAGCTTGCCCAGCAGATAGTCGAGATCGTCGATCAGGATGTCGGACGCGCGCGCGAGCTGGACCGCGAGGCAGGTGTCGAGCACGTCCGAGCTGGTCATCCCCTGGTGCAGGAAGCGCGCCTCGGGTCCGACATGCTCGGCGACGTTGGTGAGGAACGCGATCACGTCGTGCTTGGTCTCGGCTTCGATCGCATCGATCCGGGCGACCTCGAACTTGGCGCGCTCCCACACCGCGGCAGCCGCTTCCTTCGGCACGACGCCGAGATCGGCCATCGCATCGAGCGCATGCCCCTCGATCTCGAGCCAGATCTGGAAGCGCGTCTCGGGCGCCCAGAGGTTCGTCATCGCGGGCCGCGAATAGCGGGGAATCATGCGGTTTTCCTGGGTGGAGCGAAGATGCTGCGCGCCTAGCAGAGGCACCTGCGCGCGGCAAATGATCGAGGCCTGTGAGTCCGATCACAGCGGCCGATCTTCATCTCTCCTAAACCTTGATTCGGCGCGGGGGGGCCCGCGCACGACAAAGGAGTTTTCGTGATGATCCGTTCCGCTTTCTGCTTCGCCGCCTTCGCCGTCGCCATCCAAGCCGCCGGCTCGAACGCGCAAGCCACGCCCGGCACCGAGCCGCAGCCGCAGCTTCCCGCCGGCGCGGCCGCCACCCAACCCAATGACGAGGGCGCGCCGGCGCCGCTCGATCCGAACCGGATGATCAAGCGCACCGTGACGATCGGCAACCGCACGATCGTGGTCGATCAGCTCGCGGGCTCGTGAGCGACAAGGAGCGGCTCTCTTCCCCGTTCGCCCTGAGCTTGTCGAAGGGCTTTCCTTCTTTCCCCTGAGGAAAAGAGGAGAGTGCTTCGACAGGCTCAGCCACGAACGGGGAAAAGATAAGATACTTCTCACTGGGAATGGTCCGCTCTAAAGCAGTCCCATCGCGCGCAGGCTGGCATGGCCCTCCGCGCCGATGACGATATGATCGTGGATGCTGACGCCGAGATGGCGGCCCGCCTCGATCAGGTCGCGGGTGATCGCGATGTCCTGCCGGCTCGGCCGCGGATCGCCGCTCGGGTGATTGTGGACCAGGATCAGCGACGCCGAGCCGAGATCGATCGCGCGACGGATCACCTCGCGGATATGGACCGACGCCTGGTCGATCGAGCCTTCGGCCATCACCTCGTCGCGGATCAGCATGTTGCGGCTGTTGAGATGGAGCACGCGGAAGCGCTCGATCAGATGATGCGCCATGTCGGCGTGGAGATAGTCGAGCAATGCCTGCCAGCTCGCGAGTATCGGCTGCTCGCTCGCCCGCGCGCGCAGCATGCGGACGGCGGCGACCTGGACGATCTTGAGCGCGGCGACCGCGCCGTCGCTGAGCCCGCCGGCGCGCGCCAGCGTGTCGGCATCGGCCGAGAGCAGCCCGGCGATGCCGCCGAACTCGCGGATCAGGCGCTTGGCCAGCGGCTTGGTGTCGCGCCGCGGGATCGCCAGCGTCAGCAGATATTCGATCAGCTCGTGATCGAGCAAAGCCTCGCCATCCGCGAGCAGGCGGCCGCGCAGCCTGGCGCGATGGCCTGCGCCGCCGTCGGGATCGTCGTTCATCGTGCAGGGCCTGTCATCGCGTGACGCTACGATCAGCCGGCGTTCATCGCAATCGCTCGACACGGGCGGGACGGACAGGCGAAAGAGGCTGACATGGACGCCGTCCCCCTTCCGCGCCGCACGCGCCGGCGCGTCGCCTGGGTGCTGGCGGGGCTCGTCCTGCTCGCGCTGGCGGCGCTGTGGAGCCAGCGCAAGCCGATCGCGACGGGGTTCGTCGATCGGGCGCTGAAGGCGCGCGGCGTCGCCGGAAGCTATCGCATCGTCGAGCTCGGTGTCGGGCGGCAGCGGCTCGAACGGATCCGCATCGGCGATCCCGCCGCGCCCGATCTGACCGCCGACTGGGCCGAGCTGTCGCTGGGCTATGGCATCGGCGGGCCCGAGGTGCGCGCGATCCGCGCGCACGGCGTGCGGCTGCGCGGGCGGCTGGTCGACAGGCGGATGTCGTTCGGCGCGGTCGATCGGCTGCTGCCCAAGCCGTCGGGCGCGCCGTTTGCGCTGCCCGACCTGATCGTGGCGCTCGACGACGCGCGGATGCGGCTCGACACGCCGGCGGGGCAAATGGGGCTCGCGCTCGATGGACGCGGCAATCTGTCCGACGGCTTTGCCGGGCGGCTCGCCGCGATCGCGCCGACGCTCGACGCCGCCGGTTGTACGCTCCGCGGCGTGACCGCCTGGGTCGCGATCGCGATCCATGCGCGCCGGCCGACGTTCGACGGACCTGTGCGGCTGCGCGAGGCGGCCTGCGGCGGGGTGCGTGTCGCCACCACGCAGGCGGCGATCGATGCGGCGCTCGACGAATCGTTTCAGCGCTGGCGCGGCGGGGCGCGGATCGACGTCGCCGAAGCCGCCCAGGGGAGGGATCGGATCGCACGGATCGGCGGCAGGATCAGCTTTGCCGGCGATACGCTGGGAACGCGCGGCGAGCTCAGGATCGCGACCGGCGCGGTGCGCGGAGCAGGCGTGACGGCGCGATCGGCCGGGTTCGACGGCGCGTATGCGATCGGCGGAAGCGCCGCGCCGACGCTCGCGGGAAAGCTCGTCCTCGACTATGCGGCGATCGATTCAGCGCGGCTCAGAGCCGTCGTCAGCGGCTTGGCCGCAACCGCGGGATCGCCGGCCGCGCCGATCGGGAAGGCGCTGGCGGCGGCGATCACGCGCGCGGCCGGGGATTTCGGGCTCGCCGGGCAATTGGCGTTCGCCGCGCGCGACAAGGATATGGCGGCGCGCCTGTCCGAACTGACCGCGACCAGCGCCAGCGGCGCCCGGCTGGCACTGGCCGGCGGTGCGGGAGTGAGCATGCACTGGCCGACCGGCGGCCTGCGCACCGATGGCGTGCTGACGCTGGCGGGCGGCGGCTTCCCAGCGGCGCGCGTCGTGCTGCGCCAAACGCGTGCGGGCGATCCGATCGAGGGCGAGGGGCAGGTCGCGCCCTTTGCCGCGGACGGCGCGCGGCTGGCAATGACGCCGTTGCGCTTCACCGCCGGGGCCGGCTCGACACGCTTCACGACGCGGGTGACGCTCGACGGGCCGCTCGCCGGCGGGCGCGTGACCGGGCTGTCGCTGCCGCTCGACGGGCGCTTCGACGCGCGCGGCGGCTTCGAGCTCAATCCGGGCTGCGCGCCGCTCGGCCTGACGACGCTCGACGTCGCCGGCGCGCGACTCGGCGCGGCGCGGCTGACGCTGTGCCCCGAAGGCGGGGCGCTGGTCGCGCGAGCAGGGGGGAGGCTGCGCGGCGGCGGGCGGATCGCGCGGCTACGGCTTGCCGGGCGATCGGGCGCGTCGCCGCTGACGGTCGCCGCCGAGGCATTGCGCTTCGCGCTCGACCGGCCGGGGTTCGCGCTCGACCAGCTCGAGGTCCGGTTGGGTGCGCCGGAGCGGCCGACTCGGCTCGATGTTGCGCAGCTGCTCGGCAGCTTCGCGCCGGGCGGGCTGTCCGGGACCTTCGCCGGTGCGGCGGGGCAGATCGGCAACGTGCCGCTGCTGATCTCCGACGGGCAGGGGAGGTGGCAGCTGACCGGCGGGGTGCTCGCGCTCGACGGCGGCATCCGCGTCGCCGATGCGGCGGAGACCGCTCGATTCCAGCCGCTCAGAGGCGACGACGTCCGGCTCAAGCTCGTCGCTGGCGTCATCGCCGCCACCGCCAAGCTGCGCGAGCCGAACAGCCGGGCTTTGGTGAGCAACGTCACGCTGCGCCACGATCTTTCGTCCGGCCGCGGGCAGGCGTCGCTCGACGTGCCCGCGCTGCGCTTCGGCGAGGCGCTCCAGCCCGAGGCGCTGACCCGGCTGACGCTCGGCGTGGTCGCCAATGTCGTCGGCCTCGTCAGCGGGCGCGGCGAGATCGTGTGGACGCCGCAACGGGTGACCAGCACCGGCCGCTTCCGCACCGACGGGCTCGACCTCGCCGCCGCATTCGGCCCGGTCACCGGGATCAAGACGGAATTGCTGTTCACCGACCTGCTCGGGCTCGAGACCGCGCCCGGCCAGGTCGCGACGATCGCCGAGGTCAATCCCGGCATCGTCGTCGGCGCAGGCGTGGTGCGCTATCAACTGCTCGCCGGGCAACGGGTGCGCGTCGAAAGCGGGCGCTGGCCGTTCTCGGGCGGCGCGCTGATCCTGCGCCCGACGGTGATGGACTTCGGCCGGCCGATCGATCGCAAGCTGAGCTTCGAGGTGGCGGGGCTCGACGCGGCGCGCTTCGTCGAGCAGCTCCAGTTCCAGAATATCGCTGCGACGGGCACGTTCGACGGCGTCGTGCCGATGGTGTTCGACACCAAGGGCGGGCGCATCGTCGGCGGGCGGCTGGTCGCGCGCCAGGGCGGGGGCACGCTGGCCTATGTCGGCGAGATCACCAAGGCGCAGCTCGGCGTGTTCGGCAAACTCGCGTTCGATGCGCTCAAGTCGGTCCGCTATCAGGCGTTGTCGATCGATCTCGACGGCGCGCTCGACGGCGAGATCGTCAGCCGCGTGCTGTTCAACGGCGTCAACCAGCAGCCGCTGGGCAGCGACACGCCGTTCACCAAGACGCTCCAGCGGCTGCCGTTCAAGTTCAACATCACGATTCGCGCGCCGTTCCGCGGTCTGGTCGGCTCGGCGCGCTCGCTGGCCGATCCGAGCGCGCTGGTGCGTGAGGCGCTTCCGCCCAAACCCGTTCAGCCTCAGGAAAGCGAGGATAAGCGATGACCCTGCCGACATTGACGAAGAGCGCGAGCGATGCGAGGCGTTCGGCGATGAGACTGACGATGCTCCCTTTGATGGCCGGCGCGGCGCTGGCGGGTTGCATCAACGTCAAGGCGCCGGACAAGCCGATCGAGATCAACCTCAACATCAACGTCAGGCAGGAAGTGATCGTCAGCCTGCGCGACGACGTGAAAGACCTCGCCAAGCAATATCCGGGAGTATTCTGATGAACCGTCCGTCCAAGATCATCCTCGCGATCGGGCTCGCCTGCGTCGTCGGCGGGGCAGGGATCGCGCTGGCGCAGAGCGGCGAGGATCCGGCGGTGGCGAGCGCGCGCGCGGCGGGCACGGTCGGCGAGCAGGCCGACGGCTATCTCGGCATCGCCAGCGGCGGTTCGCCCGCGCTCAAGGCGGCGGTCGACGCGATCAACATCAAGCGCCGCGCGATCTACACCGATCTCGCGGGCAAACGCGGCGCGACCGTGCAGGAGGTAGCCGCCGCGCGCGGCTGCGACCAGCTGCGCACGCGCGTCGGCCCGGGGCAGGCGTATCTGCTCACCGACGGCCGCTGGCGCACGCGCGAGGGCGGGGCGCCGATCGACCTGCCGGCCTATTGCGGCTGAGCGACGCCCGCGCCGGTTGACTTGCCGGACCCCGCTTTCTAAAGGGACCGCGCCTTGGCGGGATCGTCCGCCTCCATCGGCACGTCCGCTCCCGATGGCCCCGTTCAGGGCCGACAGAAGGAGCGACGCGCATGGAGAACAGCGATCCCGGGCAGGATCCGATCGGCGGGCAGGACCCACGCCTGACGTCGCTCGAGGAGCGGCTGAACGGCGCCAGCCACGCTGAAGCGGTCAGGACCGGCAAGGCGCGCGATACGTCCAACAAGGGATATTCCCAGGGCAATCGCGTGCTGGCGGAGCTGATCGGGGGGATGGCCGGCGGAGCGTTGATCGGCTGGCTGCTCGACCGCTGGCTGGGGACCTCGCCCGGGCTCCTGCTCGGCCTCATGTTCCTCGGAATAGGGGTCGCCTTCAGGAACATCATTCGGATTTCGAACGAGCGCCCGGAGTAGTTCGGGCGCTCGGCGCATAACAGGGGTTGAACAGCGCGTGGCGGCCGAAGGCAAGATCGATCCGATGCACCAGTTCCTGGTCGAACCTTTGTTCGGCCATCGGATCCTCGTCGGCGGCTATGACCTGAGCTTCACCAACAGCTCGCTGTGGATGGTGCTGACTTTGGTCGCGCTGTGGGTGTTCATGCTGGGAGGCATGAAGCGCGAGCTCGTCCCCGGGCGCTGGCAAGCGGCGGTCGAGGGCGTCACCGGCTTCATCAACGGCATGCTCGCGACCAACGTCGGGCCCGAAGGCAAGCGTTTCGTGCCGCTGGTGTTCACGCTGTTCATGTTCGTGCTGCTCGCCAACCTCTTGGGCATGCTGCCGATCGGCGTCGTGCCCGGCGCGCACGCCTTCACCTCGACCAGCCATTTCACCGTCACCGGCGTGCTCGCGATCCTGTCGTTCTCGACGGTGCTGATCGTCGGCTTCGCGCGCCACGGTCTCCATTTTTTCAAGCTGTTCGTGCCGCACGGGACGCCGGTGTGGCTGCTGTGGCTGATCCCGGTGATCGAGCTGTTCTCGTTTCTGGTCCGCCCGTTCAGCCTCGCGCTGCGACTGTTCGTGGCGATGACCGCGGGGCATATCCTGCTCAAGGTGCTCGGCGGCTTCGTCATCAAGGGCGCGAGCGCGGGGATCGGCTATGGCCTCCTCGTCGGTTTGCCGAGTTTCGTGCTGATGGTCGGGATCAGCGCGCTCGAGCTGCTGGTATGCGTGATCCAGGCCTATGTGTTCGCTCTATTGACCTCGCTCTATCTCAACGACGCGGTCAATCTTCACTGACATCTTATCTATTTAACCAGGGAGTTTATCATGGACGCAGAAGCCGCCAAGTTGATCGGCGCAGGTTTGGCCGCGATCGGCGTGGGTCTTGCGGCACTGGGCGTGGGTAACGTGTTCGGCTCGTTCCTCGAGAGCGCGCTGCGCAATCCGGGCGCCGCCGACGGCCAGCAGGGGCGCCTGTTCATCGGCTTCGCCGCGGCCGAGCTGCTCGGCCTGCTTGCGTTCGTCGTCGCGATGATCCTGCTGTTCGTTGCCTAATCACTCAATTCCGTTCGGGCTGAGCCTGTCGAAGCCTTCTTCTTCGACGAAGAAGTGAGGCACTTCGACAAGCTCAGTGCGAACGGGCCGGAATAGACCCGCCGATGCCCCAGATAGCTCAGCTCGCCGCGACCTACGCCTCCCAGATCTTCTGGATGGCGATCGTCTTCGCGTTGATTTATTTCGGTATCGGCAAGGCGATGCTGCCGCGGATCGAGGCGACCGTCGACGCCCGCGACCGGAAGATCGCCGATGATCTTTCCGCAGCGCAGGCGGCGCGCGCCGCCGCGGACGCCACCGAGGAAGAATATTCGGGCAGGATGGCTGCGGCCCGCGCCGCGGCGCTCAAGGCGACTCAGGACGCCAAGGCCGCGGCCGCGGCGGCGACCGAGCAGCGTACCCGGACCGCCGATGCGTCCGACGCGGCCAAGCTGGCCGAGGCCGAGACGCGGCTGCGTGCCGCGCAGGCTGCCGCGCTCAGCGGGATCGCCGAGGTCGCCGCGGAAGCGGCGCAGGATATCGTCGCGCGCCTCTCCGGCCTGCAGGTGACCAAGGCGCGCGCGGCCCAGGCGGTCGAAGCCGCGCTGGCGGCGGAAGCCTGACTGGAGCGAACATGGACGACACCGCCTCACAGACCGTCGCCAGCAATCTGGCGAATGCGGATCACGCCGCGCCGCTCGCGCCGGACCAGCATGTCGCCGCGACGTTCGAGCAAGGCGAGGCGGCGCCGCATCACGAGCCGACCGCGCTCGGGCTCGACGCGACCGCCTGGGTCGCGTTGGCGATGCTCGTCGTGATCGCCATCATGCTGTGGAGGAAAGTCCCGGCCATAATCGGCGCCGCGCTCGACAAGAGAATAGCCGGCATCCGCCAGCAGCTCGACGAAGCCAAGGCGCTGCGTGCCGAGGCCGAAGCGCTGCGCGCGGAATATGCCGCCAAGGCGGCCGCCGCCGAGGGTGAGGCCGCCGCGATCCGCGCTGCCGCCGCATCCGAAAGCGAGAGCCTGGTCGCGCAGGCGCGGATCGACGCCGATGCCTTGGTCGCCCGCCGCGCCAAGATGGCCGAGGACAAGATCGGCGCGGCCGAGCGCAACGCGATCGCCGAGATCCGCGCCACCGCCGCGCGCGCCGCCGCCACCGCCGCCGCTGCGCTGATCGCCGAGGGTCATGACGCGAGCGCCGACAAAGCCCTGGTCGACCGCACGATCGCCCGGCTCAACTGAGGTTTCGCTGACGGATCTCTTCTCCGTTCGTGCTGAGCCTGTCGAAGCACTCTCCTTCACTCTTGTGCGAGCAAGAAGGAGAGCCCATCGACAGGCTCAGGGCGAACGGATCGGTTATTCGGGAGAGTATCCCACAAGTTCAAGGTGACGGGTGGATCAGACGCACCGTCGCGCCTAAATCGATTCCGTGAGCGACACCCCCCCCTCCGATCGGTTCAACGAAGCCAAATCGGCCTACACCGTGCGCGGCGAGGGGCTGCCCGACCTCGAGACCGGCATCGCCGCGATCCGCAACGTATTGCGTACGCTGCCGGCGCGGCCCGGCGTCTACCGCATGCACGATGCGCGCGGCGACGTGCTGTACGTCGGCAAGGCGCGCGCGCTCAAGAGCCGCGTGACGCAATATACCCAGGTCGCGCGCATGCCCAAGCGGTTGTCGCGGATGGTCGCCCAGACGCGATCGATGACGATCGTCACGACCAACAACGAGGCCGAGGCGCTGCTGCTCGAGGCGCAGCTGATCAAGCGCTTCCGCCCGCCGTACAACGTGCTGCTGCGCGACGACAAAAGCTTCCCGTTCATCCTGCTGCGCGAGGATCATGCCTTCCCGCGCGTGCAGAAGCATCGCGGCGCGCGGCGCGCGAAGGGGCAATATTACGGCCCGTTCGCCAGCGCCGGATCGGTCACGCGCACGCTCAACGCCTTGCAGAAGCTGTTCCTGCTGAGGAGCTGCACCGACAGTTTCTTCGCCAATCGCTCGCGGCCCTGCCTGCTCCACCAGATCAAGCGCTGCAGCGCGCCGTGCGTCGGGCGGATCGACGAGGCGGGCTATGCCGAGCTGGTCGGCGACGCCAAGGCGTTCCTTGGCGGCAAGTCGACCCAGGTCCAGCAGAAGCTTGGCCAAGCGATGAGCCAAGCGTCCGACGACATGGATTTCGAGCTGGCCGCGCTCTACCGCGACCGTCTGCGCGCGCTGACCTTCATCCAGGGCGCGCAGGCGATCAACGCCGAGGGGGTCGGCGACGGCGACATCTTTGCGCTGGCCTGCAAGGGCGGGACGATGTGCATCCAGGCGTTCTTCATCCGCGGCGGGCAGAATTGGGGACACCGGAGCTTCTTTCCCGCGCACACGAACGACGTGCCGGAGAACGACGTGCTGACCAGCTTCCTCGTCCAATTCTACGAAGAGGTGCCGCCGCCCAAGCTGATCCTGCTCGATCGCCACCTCGACGAGGAGGGGCTGGTCGCCAAGGCGCTGTCGGCGCGCGCCGGGCGCAAGGTCTCGCTCAAGCAGCCGCAGCGCGGCGAGCAGCGCCGGCTGATCGATCAGGCGACGCGCAACGCGCGCGAGGCGCTCGATCGCCACCTCGCCGAATCGACCACGCAAGGGCGGGTGATCCGCGAGATCGCCGAATTGTTCGAGCTCGATGCGCCGCCGGCCCGGATCGAGGTCTATGACAACAGCCATATCATGGGCACCGACATGGTCGGCGCGATGATCGTCGCCGGGCCCGAGGGCTTCCGCAAGAACGCCTATCGCAAGTTCAACATCAAGCGCGAGGGGACCACGCCGGGCGACGATTTCGCGATGATGCGCGAGGTGCTTGAGCGCCGCTTCGCCCGGCTCGAGAAGGAGGATCCCGACCGGCGCAGCGGCGAGTGGCCCGATCTGCTGCTGATCGACGGCGGCAAGGGGCAGGTCTCGGCGGTGTGCGGGGTGATGGAGGAGATGGGGGTGCACGACGTGCCGATCGTCGGCATTTCAAAGGGCCCGGACCGCAATGCCGGTCGCGAGCATTTCCATCTGCCCGACGGGCGCGAATCGATGCTGCCGCTGAACTCGCCCACGCTGTTCTATCTCCAGCGGCTGCGCGACGAGGCGCACCGCTTCGCGATCGGCGCGCACCGCACCAAGCGTGCGAAGACCTTCACCGCCAATCCGCTCGACGACGTGCCCGGCATCGGCCCGGCGCGGAAGCGCGCGCTGCTGATGCATTTCGGCACGGCACGGGCAGTGCGCAACGCGGCGCTCGAGGATCTCGAGCGCGCGCCCGGCGTGTCGAAGGCGATGGCGCGCGCGATCCACGATCATTTCCATCCCGCCGGCTGAGCCGGGGTGCATATCAACACCGAGGCGATCGTGTGCGCGGTGCGCGCGCACGGCGAGTATGGCGCGATCGCGCGACTGATGACCCCCGCCGACGGGCTGCAGCCGGGCTATGTCCGCGGCGGCCGCTCGCGCCGCCTGCGTCCGGTGCTGCTCGCGGGCAATATCGTCCAGGCCGAATTTCGCGCGCGCACCGACGAGCAGCTTGCCGCGCTGACGGTCGAGCTCGTCCATAGCCGCGCCGGGATGCTCGGCGAGCCGCTCGCGGCGGCGGCGATCGACTGGACCACCGCGCTCGCCGCGACCGTGCTGCCCGAGGGCCAGGCCTATCCGCGCGTCCATGCGGCGCTGGCCGGGGTGCTCGCCGCGGTCGAGGCGGCGCCGGCCGCGCGCGGCTGGGCGACCGCGCTGGTGCGCTATGAGCTGCTGATCCTGGCGGAGCTTGGGTTTGGGCTCGATCTCACCCGTTGCGCGGCGACCGGCAGCGCCGGCGATCTTGCCTGGGTCAGTCCCAAAAGCGGCGGCGCGGTCTCGCGCGCGGCGGGCGAGCCTTATGCCGACAAGCTGTTGCCGCTGCCGGCCTTCCTGGTCGACGGCGGTCCGGCGGAATGGGGCGACATTTTCGCTGGACTGCGCATCACCGGCCACTTCATCGCGCGCGACCTGCTGACCGAGCGCCGCGCGCCCGTCCTCGCCGCGCGCGGGCGGCTGGTCGAGCGGATGAAGCGGGTGGTTGCCTGAGCGCGACGCGCGCGGCATGGGCGACACGCGCAATCGAAAGGAAATCCCATGCTGATCGCACTTCTGCCCGGCGACGGCATCGGCCCCGAGGTTCTCGCCGAGGCGGTGCGCGTGATCGAGGCGTTGCGGCTCGACGATCTGCGCTTCGAGGAGGCGCCGGTCGGGGGCGCGGCATATAAGGCAAGCGGGCATCCGCTGCCGCCGGCGACGCTCGATCTCGCGCGGCGAGCCGATGCGATCCTGTTCGGCGCGGTCGGCGATCCGTCGTGCGATACGCTCGCGCGCGCGCTGCGGCCCGAGCAGGCGATCCTCGGCCTGCGCAAGGAGCTCGGCCTGTTCGCCAATCTGCGCCCGGCGAAGATGTTTCCCGAGCTCGCCGAGGCCTCGGCGCTGCGCCCCGAGGTCGCCGCGGCGATCGATCTGGTGATCGTGCGCGAACTCAACGGCGATGTCTATTTCGGCGAAAAGGGGATGCGCGCCACCGCCGCCGGCCGCCGCGAAGGCTATGACCTGATGTCGTATGACGAGGACGAGGTCGCCCGCATCGCGCGAACCGGCTTCGAGACCGCGCGGGCGCGGCGCGGCAAGCTCTGCTCGGTCGACAAGGCCAATGTGCTCGAGACCTCGCAGCTGTGGCGCGACGTGGTGACCGAGGTCGCCGCCGAATATCCCGATGTCGCGCTCAGCCACATGTATGTCGACAATGCCGCGATGCAGCTGGTGCGCAATCCGGGCCAGTTCGACGTGATCGTCACCGGCAACCTGTTCGGCGACATCCTCTCCGACCAGGCGTCGATGTGCGTCGGATCGATCGGCATGCTGCCGTCGGCGTCGCTCGATGCCGACGCCAAGGGGCTGTACGAGCCGATCCATGGCTCGGCGCCCGACATCGCCGGGCAGGGCAAGGCCAATCCGCTCGCCGCGATCCTGTCCGCGGCGATGATGCTGCGTTATTCGCTGAAGCTCCCCGATGCGGCCGGTCGGATCGAGGCGGCAGTGGCGCAGGCGTTGGCGAGCGGCATCCGCTCGGCCGATCTCGGCGGCGACAGCGGCACGCGGGCGATCGGCGATGCGGTGCTTGCGGCGCTCGGCTGACGCCTTCTCATTGACGCCGCCCCCGCGCGCGCGGCAAAGCGGGGCCATGAAACGCACGACTGGACAGGACCGCAGCGTCACCGACCGCTGGCGCCCTGCGACGCAAGCGGTGCGCGGCGGCACCGCGCGCTCGGAATATGGCGAGACGAGCGAGGCGCTCTTCCTCAGCTCGGGCTATGCCTATGACTGCGCCGCCGACGCCGCGGCGCGCTTTGCCGGCGAACAGGTGGGGATGACCTATTCGCGCCTCCAGAACCCGACGGTCGAGATGCTCGAGCAGCGGATCGCGCTGATGGAGGGCGCGGAGGCGGCGCGCTGCACGGCGTCGGGCATGGCGGCGATGACGGCGGCGCTGCTGTGCCAGCTGTCGGCGGGCGATCATGTCGTTGCCGGGCGCGCGCTGTTCGGCTCGTGCCGCTGGCTGACCGACACGCTGCTGCCGCGCTTCGGCATCGCGACGACGATCGTCGACGGAACCGACAGTGACGCGTGGCGGGCGGCGATCCGCCCGGCGACCAAGCTGTTCTTCTTCGAGACGCCGGCCAATCCGACGCTCGACATCGTCGATCTCGCCGCGGTCTGCGCGATCGCCAAGGAGGCAGGCGTCGTTACCGTGGTCGACAACGCCTTTGCCACCCCCGCGCTGCAGCGGCCGATGGACTATGGCGCGGACATCGTCGCTTATTCGGCGACCAAGATGATGGACGGGCAGGGGCGCGTACTGGCCGGCGCGGTCGTGGGGACGAGCGAGTTCATCCTCGACACGCTGCTGCCGTTCACGCGCAACACCGGGCCGACGCTGTCGCCGTTCAACGCCTGGGTGGTGCTCAAGGGGCTCGAAACGCTCGACCTGCGCATCCGCCGCCAGAGCGCCAACGCGCTCGAGGTGGCGCGCTTCATCGAGACGCGGGTGCCGCGCCTGCTCTATCCCGACCTGCCGAGCCACCCGCAGCACGATCTCGCGCGGTCGCAGATGGCGGCGGGCGGGACGATCGTGTCGCTGTTCCTCGATGGCGGGCGCACCCAGGCGCACGGGCTGCTCGACGCGCTCAAGCTGGTCGATATCTCGAACAATATCGGCGATTCGCGCAGCCTGATGACGCATCCCGCCTCGACCACGCACAGCGGCCTCAGCGAGGAGGTGCGGACGCAGATGGGGATCACCGAGGGGATGCTGCGGCTGTCGGTCGGGCTCGAGGATCCCGCCGACGTGATCGCCGATTTCGATCAGGCGCTGACGGCGGTCGGGCTATGAAGGCGCTGTTCCCGCATGCCGCCGAGACGCGCGGCGTGACGGTGCGCGTATCGGTCAGCTTCCTGCCCGAGCAATCGGAGCCCGCGAAAGGCCGCTGGTTCTGGGCCTATCATATTCGCGTCGAGAACAATGGGACGCAGGCGGTGCAGCTGCTCACGCGCCACTGGACGATCATCGACGGACGCGGCGGCCGGCACGAGGTGCGCGGCGAGGGCGTCGTCGGCGAGCAGCCGGTGATCGAGCCGGGCGCGTCGTTCGACTATGTCTCGGGCTGTCCGCTGCAGACGCCGACCGGGGCGATGGAGGGCAGCTATCATATGGTCGGCGAAGACGGATCGAGCTTCGATGCCCGCATCCCGCGCTTCCCGCTGATCGGCCCGGTGATGATGCGGTGATGGAAACTTCATTATTGGCCGCTCGTGTCGAGCAAGGTTCGAGCGCAGTCGAGAACCGTCGTCGAGACATCCCTCGACCGGCGCATCTCGACAAGCTCGATGCTGGCTCGGGACGAACGGAGGTGGCTGGGTGAAGCGCACCCATCTCCCGCTCAACGGCCTGCGCGTGCTCGATGCGGCCGCGCGGCACCTGAGCTTTACCCGCGCGGCCGACGAGCTGGCGGTAACCCCGGCCGCGGTCGGGCAGCAGATCCGCGCGCTCGAGGATACGCTCGGCGTCGTGCTGTTCCGGCGCACCGCCAAGGGGCTCGAGCTGACCCCCGAGGGCGAAGCCGGGCTCGACGCGTTGCGCGCGGGCTTTCTCGAGTTCGAGGAGGCGGTCCGGGCGATGCAGGCGGGCCAGTCCTCCAAGACGCTGACGATCGCCGCGCCGCGCGATTTCACCGCGAAATGGCTCAGCGCGCGGCTGGCCGACTATGGCCGCAGCGATCCCGAACTGCGCTTCGTCCTGCTCTCGGCGGACGACAACCTCGATTTTACTCAGGCCAACCTCGATCTCGCGATCTGCTTTGCCGAGGGGCCGGGCGAGCATGAGGGGGTCCAGCTCGCCGAGGGCGGTTTCGTCACCGTCGGCCGCGCCGGCGGTGCCGAGGCCCCGATCGGCTGGCCGGGCTGCCCGCAGGACGACAGTGCCGGGGCGACGCTGACCGTGGCCGATGCCGGTCTCGCGATCGACGCGGCGGAGGCCGGCTTCGGGCTGGCGACGGTGCCGGCGCTGCTTGCCGAAGCCGACATCGCTGCCGGCCGCGTCGCGCCGGTCGGCGAGCCGCGTGCGGCGGCCAAGGCCTATTGGCTGGTCGCGCCGCTGCCGCAGTGGCGCCAGAAGAAGGTCAAGGCGCTGGTCGCAGCGCTGACGGCGCAGACCTGACCCGGTCCAGCTGGCGCGTCACGCGTCGATCGCTTCCTCGTCGACCTTTGCGGCGTTCGCCTGGATGAAGGCGAAGCGGTGCTCGGGATGGCGCCCCATCAGTCGCTCGACCAGGTCGCGCACGCCGGCGCGGTCCTCATATTCCGCCGGGAGCGTCACGCGCAGCATCGAGCGCGTTTTGGGATCCATCGTCGTCTCGCGCAGCTGCATCGGGTTCATCTCGCCGAGTCCCTTGAAGCGCGCGACCTCGACCTTGCGGCCCTTAAACTCGCCCGCCTCGATCTCGGCGCGGTGCGCGTCGTCGCGCGCGTAGACGCTCTTGGTGCCGGCGGTCAGCCGGTAGAGCGGGGGCTGCGCGAGATAGAGGTGCCCGCGGCGCACGAGATCGGGCATCTCCTGGAAGAAGAAGGTCATCAGCAGCGTTGCGATATGCGCGCCGTCGACGTCGGCGTCGGTCATGATGACGATCCGCTCGTAGCGCAGCGCGGTCGGGTCGCAGCGGTCGCGCACGCCGCAGCCGAGCGCCTGGATCAGGTCCGCGATCTCGCTGTTGGCGCGGATCTTGTCGGCGGTGGCGCTGGCGACGTTGAGGATCTTGCCGCGGATCGGCAGGATCGCCTGGGTCTTGCGGTCGCGCGCCTGCTTGGCCGAGCCGCCGGCGCTGTCGCCCTCGACAATGAAGATCTCGGTGCCGGCAGGGTCGTCGTTGGCGCAGTCGGTCAGCTTGCCCGGCAGGCGCAGCTTGCGCCCCGACGTCGCGGTCTTGCGCTGGACGTCGCGCTCGGCGCGGCGGCGCAGGCGCTCGTCCATCCGGTCGAGCACATAGCCGAGCAGGGCGCGGCCGCGGTCCATATTGTCGGACAGGAAATGATCGAAATGGTCGCGCACCCCATTCTCGACCAGCCGTGCCGCGTCGGGGGAGGTCAGCCGGTCCTTGGTCTGGCTCTGGAACTGCGGCTCGCGGATGAACAGCGACAGCATCGTCTCGGCGCCGGTCATCACGTCCTCGGCGGCGATGTCCTTGCCCTTCTTCTGACCCGTAAGCTCGGCGAAGCCGCGCATGCCCTTGACCAGCGCGGCGCGCAGGCCCGCCTCGTGCGTGCCGCCGTCGGGGGTGGGGATGGTGTTGCAGTAATAAGACGCGCTGCCCTCGCTCCACAGCGGCCAGGCGACCGCCCATTCGACCGAGCCCTGGCCGCCCGCGAACTCCTGCCGACCGGCGAAGAAATCGGCGGTGGCGCATTCGCGTTGTCCCACCTGTTCGCGCAGATGGTCGGCGAGCCCGCCGGGGAACTGGAATACCGCCTCGGCCGGGGTCGCGCTCTCGCGGTCCCCGTCGGTGATCAGCGCGGGATCGCAGCGCCAGCGGATCTCGACCCCGGCGAACAGATAGGCCTTCGAGCGGGCGAGGCGATGGAGCCGCGCCGGCTTGAACGCCGCGTCCGCGCCGAAGATCGTCGCGTCGGGGGTGAAGGCGATGCTCGTGCCGCGGCGATTGGGCGCCGCGCCGACATTTTCGAGGGGGGAGGTGGCGAGGCCCTTGGCGAAGGTCTGGCGATAGAGCTCGCGGTTGCGCGCGACCTCGACCACGGTGTCGTCGGACAGCGCGTTGACCACGCTGACGCCAACGCCGTGCAGCCCGCCGCTGGTCGCATAGGCCTTGTCGCTGAACTTGCCGCCCGAGTGCAGCGTCGTCAGGATCACCTCGAGCGCCGACTTGTCTGGGAACTTGGGATGCGGATCGACCGGAATGCCGCGGCCGTTGTCGCTGATCGTCAGCCGGTTGCCCGCGGCGAGGCTGACCTCGATGCGGTTGGCATGCCCCGCGACCGCCTCGTCCATCGCATTGTCGAGCACCTCGGCGGCGAGATGGTGCAGCGCGCGCTCGTCGACCCCGCCGATATACATGCCCGGTCGGCGGCGGACGGGCTCGAGCCCCTCGAGCACCTCGATCGAGGAGGCGTCGTAATTTCCCGAAGAGGTCGAAGGCGCGGAAGCGAACAGGTCGTCGGACATGGGCCGGACATAGCGGGAAGGATTCGCGCTGTCAGGGGGGGTGACGAAACGATCGCCGCCTCCAAGGTCTCAAGCAGCAAGGATGGGTTTGAGCATTTCGGCCCGTTCGGGCTGAGCCTGTCGAAGCACTCTCCTGCGTTTTGCTCACTCAAGAAAAGAAGTTCCCTTCGACAAGCTCAGGGTGAACGGGAGGGATTGGATCGACCTGCTTTCAATCGATCGAGACCTCAGCGGACCCGCGGCCCGCCGAATGGCAGCGGCGGGGGCGGACGGCGATCGCGGCGCGGCAGCTGCGCCTGATAGGCGTGGCCGCAATGTCCGACGCAATAAGGGAACCCCGGATTGACCGGCTTGCCGCAGAAATGGAAATCGGGCTCGCCGGGATGGCCGATCGGCCATTTGCAGATCTTGTCGTTGAGATCGAGCAGGCTCGTCTTGCCCGCCATCTCGGCCGAGGGCTTGGCCGGCACGAGGCGGCGCGGCGGCGCCGGGGTGGCCGGCGGCTGCTGGTCGCCGGGGCCCTGGCGCTGGAACCCGCCCGGGCCGATCGAGCGCAGCTGCGGCTGCGACGGCGGGATCGGCGCGGGCGCGGGGATCGGATTGGACGTCGGCTGCGGCTCGCGCGCGACCGGCGCCGGCGTCGGGACAGGCCTCGGCGGAGCGGGAGGAGCGGGGACGGGGCTCGGCGCCGCGGTGACCGGTTCGTTGGCCTTGACCGGCGACGGACGCGATTCGAGACCGAGACGGTGGGCCTTGCCGATCACCGCGTTGCGGCTGACCCCGCCGAGCTCGTCGGCGATCTGGCTGGCGGTCATGCCCTGGCCCCACAGCTGCCTGAGCTGCTCGATCCGCTCGTCGGTCCAGGCCATCGATCACTCCCGTCAATAATCCGTGCGGCTTGCCCCGCCGTCCGCCAGCCGATAGGCGACAAGCCCATGGCCGAATATCAGACTGACCGCCAGCCCTCCGATTGGGTACGCTCCGCCCCCGGCGTGCCGGTGATCCGGCAGGTCAATTGGGAAGGATTGCGCACCCTCTATGTGAAGGAGGTGCGGCGCTTCTTCAAGGTCCAGCTCCAGACGATCTGGGCGCCGGCGATCACGACCCTGCTGTTCCTCGTCATTTTCACGGTCGCGATGGGGCGCAGCGGGCGGATGGTGATGGGCGTGCCTTTCGCCGATTTCCTCGCGCCGGGGCTGATCGTCATGGGGATGATGCAGAATGCCTTCGCCAATTCGAGCTTCTCGCTGCTGGTCGGCAAGATCCAGGGCACGATCGTCGATTATCTGATGCCGCCGTTGTCTTCCGCCGAGCTGCTCGCCGGGCTCGTTGGCGGCGCGGTGACGCGGGCGTTCATGGTCGGCCTGGCGGTATGGGTGGCGATGCTGTGCTGGCCGGACGTGCATGTCGCGCCGCGTCATCCCTGGGCGGTGCTGTGGTTCGGGCTGACGGGCGCGCTGATGCTGTCCTTTCTCGGTGTGCTGACCTCGATCTGGGCCGACAAGTTCGATCATGCCGCCTCGGTGCAGAACTTCATCGTCCAGCCCTTGTCGCTCTTGTCGGGCACCTTTTATTCAGTCGACCATCTCTCGCCGCTGTTCGCGGCATTGAGCCACGTCAATCCGTTCTTCTATGTCATCTCGGGCTTTCGCTACGGCTTTCTCGGCGCCGCGGATTCTCCCGTCCTAATCGGTTCGATCCTCCTGCTGCTGCTCGACGCCGCGCTCGGGCTGGTCTGCTATGCGATGCTAACGCGGGGCTATAAGCTCAAGGCCTAGCCGCGCCGATTGACCCCCCGGCCGCTTCTGGGTAAAGGCGCGCTCCGACAGGCGGCCGTGACGGGCCGCCTTTTTGCGTTTCGCCGCCGCGCGGAAGGATCTTCGCAATGGCCATCACTCCGCTCATGCCGGTCTATCCGCGCTGCGCCGTGCGACCGGTGCGCGGCGAAGGCTGCCACCTGATCGGCGAGAACGGCGAGCGCTACCTCGATTTTGCCGCCGGCATCGCTGTCAACCTGCTCGGCCATGGCCATCCCGGGCTGGCCAAGGCGATCGCAGAGCAGGCGGCGACGCTGATCCATGTGTCGAACCTGTACGGATCGCCGCAGGGCGAGCACCTGGCGCAGCGGCTGGTCGACGCGACCTTCGCCGATACGGTGTTCTTCACCAATTCAGGCGCCGAGGCGGTCGAGTGCGCGATCAAGACCGCGCGGCGCTACCATTTCGTCAACGGCAACCCCGAGCGCCACACGCTGATCGCATTCCGCAACGCGTTCCACGGCCGCACGCTCGGCACGATCAGCGCGACCGACCAGGATAAGATGCGCGGTGGCTTCGAGCCGCTGCTGCCGGGCTTCGCTTACGCGCCGTTCGACGATCTCGCTGCGGCCGAGGCGCTGATCGACGGCAACACCGCCGGTTTCCTGGTCGAGCCGATTCAGGGCGAGGGCGGCATCCGCCCGGCGAGCCCCGAGTTCATGCAGGGCCTGCGCCGACTGGCGGATGAGAATGGGCTGCTGCTGGTGCTCGACGAGGTGCAGTGCGGCTATGCCCGGACCGGCGCCTTCTTCGCGCACGAGCATTACGGCATCACGCCCGACGTCATGGCGGTCGCCAAGGGCATCGGCGCGGGCTTCCCGCTCGGCGCGTGCCTTGCCACCGAGGAAGCGGCCAAGGGCATGGTGGCCGGCACGCACGGATCGACGTATGGCGGCAATCCGCTCGCGATGGCGGCGGGCGAGGCTGTGCTGGACGTGGTTCTCGCGCCGGGCTTTATGGAGCAGGTCACGCGGATCGGCGAGCGGCTGCGCCAGGCGCTCGAGCAGCTGATTCCGAACCATGACTCGCTGTTCGACAGCGTGCGCGGCCAGGGGCTGATGCTCGGCATCAAGCTCAAGAGCGACAGCCGGCGCTTCGTCGCGCATCTGCGCGATCATCACGGGCTGCTGACGGTAGCGGCGGGCGACAATGTCATGCGCGTGCTGCCGCCGCTGGTGATCGACGAGAGCCATGTCGCGGAGTTCGTCCAGAAGCTGTCGGAAGGCGCGCGGAGCTACGTCCCGCCGGCGGACGAGTGAGAATGTCCGTCCTGAAACCGTTCGCCCTGAGCCTGTCGAAGGGCTCTCCTTCTCTTGTTCGGCGTCAAAGAGAAGGGGAGGGCTTCGACAAGCTCAGCCCGAACGGCGGAGAGGGGAATGGCTGAACCCCGCCACTTCCTCGATCTAGCCGACGCCGGCGGCGACGCGATCGCGGCGATGCTCGACGACGCGATGACCCGCAAGGACGCGCGTGCCGGCTGGACCCGGGGGCTCGCCGACGCCGATGCGCCGCTCGCCGGGCATGTCCTGGCGATGATCTTCGAGAAGAATTCGACCCGCACCCGCGTTTCCTTCGACATGGCGATGCGCCAGCTCGGCGGGACGACGGTCGTGCTTGAGGCGGGCGCCACCCAGCTCGGCCGCGGCGAGAGCATCGCCGACACCGCGCGCGTGCTGTCGCGCTACGTCGATGCGATCATGATCCGCACCGACGATCACGCCAAGGTCGTCGAGATGGCGCGCCACGCGACCGTGCCCGTCATCAACGGGCTGACCGACCACAGCCATCCGTGCCAAATCGTGGCCGACATGCTGACCGTGATCGAGCGCAAGGCCAAGCTCGCCGGCACGCGCTGGACGTGGCTCGGCGACGGCAACAACGTGCTCCATTCGATCATCGAGGCGGGCAGCATCTTGGGCTTCGAGGTGCGGGTCGCGTGCCCGGTCGGCTACGACCCGTCGATCGCGGTGATCGACGCAGCCACCAAGCGCGGTGCGAGCGTTCAGATCATCCGGGATGCGGTCAAGGCGGTGGCCGGCGCCGACGTCGTCGTGACCGACACCTGGATCTCGATGGGCCAGGCGCATGCCGACGCCAAGATCGCGGCGATGGCGCCGTATCAGGTGACGCCGGCGCTGATGGGCGCGGCGGGCGAGGGCGCGGTCTTCCTCCACTGCCTGCCGGCGCATCGGGGAGAGGAGGTGGTCGACGCGGTGATCGATGGTCCGGCCTCGGCGGTGTGGGACGAGGCCGAGAATCGCGTCCACGCGCAAAAGGCCGTGCTGCTGTGGTGCCTGGGGAAGATCGCGCAGGGTTGAAAATCCCGCGGTCGTGCTGACCTAGACGAGGACAATAGAGAAAGCGTCCCTTGGCCAGCAGCGTTCCGATCGGCGCCCCCGCGCCGGCTACCTACGTCGATCAGGCGCTCGGCTTCACCATTCCTGCGCGGAATGCGCGCGGGCGCGTTGCTCGGCTCGGGCCGGTGCTCGACGCGATCCTGAGCAATCATGGCTACCCTCCGGCGATCGAGCACGTGCTGGCCGAGGCGCTGGTGCTGACCGCGCTGCTCGGATCGACGCTCAAGCACAGCGACGGCCAGCTGACCGTCCAGGCGCAGACCGAGGGCGGCGTGATCGATCTGATGGTATGCGACTTTCGCAACGGCGAGATGCGCGGCTATCTGCGCCACGATCCCGATCGGCTGGCCGAGGCGCCGGTCGATCCGTCGCTGTTCGCGCTGTTCGGCAAGGGCTATCTCGCAATCACGTTCGATCAGGCGGTGACCGGCGAGCGCTACCAGGGGATCGTTCCGCTCGAGGGCAGCTCGCTGGCCGAGGCGGCGGAGAGCTATTTCAGCCAGTCGGAGCAGATCCCCAGCCTCGTGCGCCTCGCGATCGTGACGCGTGGCGAGCGGGGGCATGTCGCCGGCGGGATCCTGATCCAGCACCTGCCCGAGGGCGAGGACGGCCGCGAGCGGATCCATACCCGGCTCGATCATCCCGAATGGGAGCATGTCCGCACGCTCGCCGCGACGCTCAAGCGCGAGGAGCTGATCGACGAGGCGCTGCCGCTCGACGAGATCGTCTGGCGGCTGTTCCACGAGGAGGACGAGGTTCGCGTGATGCGCACGATCGCGCTGACGCGCGGCTGTCGTTGCAGCGCGGAGCATATCCGCGGCGTGATCGCGCGTTTCGCGCCGGCCGAGCAGAGCGAAATGGCCGATGCCGATGGCGTGATCCGCGTCGATTGCGCCTTTTGCGCGCGCGGCTTCCCGATCCGCGCGGGCAGCTGACGAGAATATCAATCTTTCCGGATTAGAATCCCGCGGCCGCGATGCTATAGGCCGGCCGGGGGAAAGTCATGGAAGCCGGATTCGCGTGGGGGCGTGGATTGCTGTTGGGCGCGGCCGTTGTGCTGCTGCCGGCAGCTACGCCACGCCCGGCGCCGGCCCCGCTCGCCGCGCTCCAGCCCGGCCTGTGGCAGATCCGCATGCTCGGCGCCGGCCCGCAGCGCGAGCTTTGCCTGGCCGACCCGACCGCGCTGGTCCAGCTGCGCCACGGCGCGGCGAGCTGCACGCGGCTGGTGATCAGCAGCTTCGGGCACGACGCTACCATTCACTACAGCTGTCCTGGAAGCGGCTGGGGCCGAACCTCGGTCTATGTCGAATCGCCCGATCAGGTGTCGATCGACAGCCAAGGCATCGCCGAGAACGCGCCCTTCGCGTTCAAGGCCGAAGCAAAGCGCACCGGCCGCTGCACCAGAGCGAGGCCGTCATCCCGTTAACGTTGCGTTTACCAGCGCGCGCTTAGTCTGGCTCGGTGCCATCCTTTGGTACATTTCTCCCTAGCGGCCGGAAGGCCTAACTGGGCCGTCCGTCTCGGGCGGCCCGTTTTTTTGGGGGATTGCGCAGGCCCAGCCTCGTCGGTAGCGCGCCTGCGATGATTCCCCGCCAATCCGAAGGTCGCCGCGCGGTGGCGCTGCTCTCGGGCGGGCTCGATTCGATGGTGTCGGCCGCCTTGGCGCGTGAGGCGGGGTTCGGCCTGCTCGCGCTGACGATCGACTATGGCCAGCGGCACCGCGTCGAGATCGACGTGGCGGCGCGGATCGCCGCGCTGCTCGGCGCCGAGCGTCACATCGTCCTTCCGCTCGATCTGCGCGCCTTCGGAGGCTCGTCGCTGACTGCCGACATCGCCGTCCCCAAGGGCGGCGTCGGGGAGGGCATTCCCGTGACCTACGTTCCCGCGCGCAACACGATCTTCCTGTCGCTCGCGCTCGGCTGGGCCGAGGCGAGCGGGGCGCGCGACATGGTCATCGGGGTCAACGCGCTCGATTACTCGGGCTATCCCGATTGCCGCCCGGCGTTCGTCGAAGGCTTCGCCGCGCTCGCCGCGCTCGCGACCAAGGCCGGGGTCGAGGGCGAGCGGTTCGCGGTGCACGCGCCGCTGGTGGCGATGACCAAGGCCGATATCGTGCGCGACGCCGCGCGTCTCGGCCTCGACGCCGGGCTCAGCTGGTCGTGCTACGATCCGCAAGGTTCGCTGCACTGCGGCCAATGCGACAGCTGCCGGCTGCGTGCGCGCGGCTTCGCCGAGGCCGGGCTGCCCGATCCGACCCGCTACGCGGCGTCCGCATGAGCTACGCCGTCAAGGAAATGTTCCTCACGCTGCAGGGCGAGGGGGTCCAGACGGGGCGGCGCGCGGTGTTTATTCGCTTTGCCGGATGCAATCTGTGGAACGGCCGCGAGGAGGATCGCCCGAAGGCGGACTGCACGTTCTGCGACACCGATTTCGTCGGCATGGACGGAGATGGCGGCGGGCGCTTCGCCGATGCCGACGCGCTCGCCGACGCAGCGCTGGCGATGTGGGAGATGGCGCTCGAGCAGACCAGCGATTGCGCGTTCGCGGTGCTGACGGGCGGAGAGCCGTTGCTTCAGGTCGACGCCGCGCTGCTCGACGCGCTCCACGCGCGGCGTTTCGAGATCGCGGTCGAGACCAACGGCACGATCGCGGCTCCTCCCGGCATCGACTGGATCTGCGTCAGCCCGAAGACCGGGACGCAGATCGTCCAGCGCTCGGGCGACGAGCTGAAGCTGGTCTGGCCGCAGCCGGGGATCAATCCCGAAGGGATGGAGGAATGGGACTTTCGCCATTTCCTCGTCCAGCCGATGGATGGCCTGTCGCAGAACGACAATCGCGCTTCGGCGATGAAGTTCGTCTTCGGCCATCCCTGCTGGCGGCTGTCGCTCCAGACGCACAAGCTGATCGGGCTGCGTTAAGCGCGCGACCGCACCGTCACCGCTTCGGGCACACTTTCAGGCGCTTGCCCGGATAGCCGTTGCACAGATCGGGGATCGGCATCGGCGGGTAGGAAGTCGCGAGGAAGATTCGGTCGGATGCGGGGGTCAGGCTGTTGCGGAACTCGCGCATCCGCGTCTGGGCGGTCAGCAGCAGCGTTCCCTTCGGCCTGCTCAGAGCGTCGCGGCCGATGCTGCTGGCGGTGTTGCAGAAGCCCAGCTGCGCATGCAGCGTCGAGAAGCCGTTGTAGGTCCGCGTAGTATATTGATCGAGCGCCGTCTGCCCGGCCGCCGTCTGCTGCTTGCCGGCGATCCGCTTGAAATAGCCGCCAAGCGCGGTGTAGGCGCGCGCGAATTCGGCCGAATGATGCCGGATCACGTTGTTGTAATTGCGCACCGTCATCAGCCCGGGCGAGAACTGGCATTGCAGCGCCGCGACGTTGAGCCCGGCGCGCATGTTCCACAGCAGGTTGGCATCGATTTCGGCGGAGGTCGCGCCGGGCAGCGGCAGGCCGATGCCGGGCTCGTCGCCGCGCACCGGCGCACCGCGAAAGTCCGGCGGATTCCAGAATAGCTGGCCCTGCGCGGCGCCTGCCAGCTGGAGGGTAGCCGCTACGGCCAGCAGCCGCGATCGATATCCCATCATCTTCTCCTATCGACCCTCGGGCCTTCGTTCTCGCTGCATTATCCGCCTCTGCCTGGCTCCGTCAGCATCGCGCGCGCTGTCCGCCGCCTCCATGGCACGTCTCGTCAGGCAGCGCAGCCGCGAACATGAAAAAAGGGCCGCCCGGATCGCCGGACGGCCCTCTCTTCGACATTCGCCCGCCACAATTACATCGCGTTGGTGGTCATATCCGAGCTGTTCGAGGACATGTTGCTGTCCATCATCATGCTGTTGTCCATCGCCATGTTGGCGTCGGCGCCCGCTGCGGCGTCGACGGCGGTCATGTCGTTGGTCGTGCCCATCGAATCGGTGGTGTTCATGTCGGTCATCATCGTGTTGTCGGTCGTTTCGGTCGTCGTCTTGTCGCCACAGGCGCTGACGGCGAGCGCAGCGCCGGCAACCATGGCGCCGATGCCGAGCTTGGAGAGAAGATCACGCATAGTTTGACTCCCTAGGTGAGGATTTGGCTTAAGGTTTTGTCCCTAATACCCAAATCGAGGTGGACATTAGACACAAACGCGGCGTCTCTCAAGACCAATGGTGCTAGGCGGAAATATCGGCAAGAAAATCGCCTTGCCGATCCCGCAATGCCTGGTCGAGCCGCCCCATGTCGGCGGCTATGCCGAGCGCGGCGAGGCTGGTCACCGGATGCTCGGCCAGACCGCACGGCACGATCCCCGCGAAGTGGGTGAGATCCGGGCTGACGTTGAGCGCGAAGCCGTGCATCGTCACCCAGCGGCGGATGCGCACGCCGATCGCGCCGATCTTCGCCTCGCGCCCGCCGTCGTCGACCCAGATGCCGATGCGATCGGGGATCGCGCGCGCGCGCACGCCGAGATCGGCCAAGGCGGCGATGATCCATCGCTCGAGGCCGTGGACGTAGCGGCGCACGTCGCGGCCGCGCGTGGCGAGATCGAGCTGGACATAGCCGACGCGCTGGCCGGGACCGTGATAGGTATGGCGCCCGCCGCGCCCCGCCGGGTAGACGGGGAATCGGCCGGGCGAGAGCAGCTCGTCGGCCACGGCGCTGGTTCCGGCGGTGTAAAGCGGCGGATGCTCGAGCAGCCAGATACGCTCCCTCGCGCCGCCGCTGCGAATCTCCGCGGCGCGCCGGTCCATGTCGGCGAGCGCCGCGGGGTAGGGCACCGGTTCGGCGGACACCCGCCATTCGATCTCGGCATCGCGGCTCATCGGGTCTGCTTTGCGGCGGAGGTCACGCGACGGCAAGGTGCCGCGTTGCACTGGCGGGCGCGGACCCTATGCTTGGGGCATGACCAGCCTATCGATCGGCGCCGCATGGACGGCGACAGCGGAATTGATCCGACGTGAAGGCGCGCTGCTGCTGCCTGTCGCGCTCACACTGAGCGGCTTTCCCAGCCTGATGCTGCGCCTGTTGGTGCCCGAGCAAGATATGCTCGCCGCGCGCGAGACCGGGCAGGCGGCGCCGTGGATGCTGTGGCTGATCCCCGTATCCGTGCTGACGATCGCCGGCTCGCTGGCGATCGCCGCGATGGTCCTGATCCCGCGCATCAGCGTGGCCGAGGCGCTGCGGCTCGCGTTGCGGCGTTTGCCGATAGCGGTTGCCGCCGCCGCGGTGTTCGTCGGCGCCGCGCTGGTCGGAACGCTGGCGGCCGGGTTCGCCGGGCTGCTCGGCCGGCCGGTCGGCGCGGCCGCGCTGGTCCTGGTGGCGGGTGCGCTGGCGTATGGCGCGATCCGCGTGATGCTCCAGCTGCCGGTGATCGTGGCCGAGGCGGTGGGCCCTATCGCGGCGCTGCGCCGCAGCTGGGCGATCACCCGCGGAAATTTCGCGCGCCTCGCCGCTTTCATCGGGTTGATCCTGATTGCATCGTTGGTGCTCGGCGCGGTGGCCGCGGTGGTCGGCGGCGTGGTCGGTTTGCTGATCGGCAAGCTCAGCGGCGTCGCGGCGCTCGCAGCGCTGATCACCGCGCTGATCTCGGCGGTGCTGAGCTCGATCTTCTCGATCGTCGCCACGGTGATGCTGGCGATGCTCTACCGTCAGGCCGTCCGGGGCTGACGCATCAGTCCCACGTCGCCAGCGGCGGCAGGCTCATCAGGATCGCGTCGACGTTGCCGCCGGTCTTGAGCCCGAAGGCGGTGCCGCGATCGTAGACCAGGTTGAATTCGGCGTAGCGCCCGCGCCAGGCGAGCATCCGCGCGCGATCCGCCTCGTCGAACGGCGTCGCCATGCGCCGCCGCACGATCGCCGGATAGATTTCGAGGAACGCCTCGCCGACCGCGCGGGTGAAGGCGAAGCTGGCGTCGAACGGACCTTCGAGATGGTCGTAGAAGATCCCGCCGACGCCGCGGTGCACGTTGCGGTGAGGGATGAAGAAATAATCGTCGGCCCACGCCTTGAACCGCGGATAGTCGGCAATCGCATGGTCCGCGCAGGCCGAGCGCAGCGCCGCATGAAAGTCGGCGGTGTCCTGCGCGTAGGGCAGCGGCGGATTGAGATCGGTGCCGCCGCCGAACCAGCGCCTGGTCGTGACGAGGAAGCGCAGGTTCATGTGGACCGCCGGCGCGTGCGGATTGGCCATATGCGCCACCAGACTGATGCCGGTGGCGAAAAAGCCCGGATCCTCCTGTGCGCCGTGGATCGTCGCGGCGAACTCGGGCGAGAAGGCGCCGCCGACGGTCGAGACGTTGACGCCGACCTTCTCGAACACCCGGCCCTTCATCACCCCGCGCACGCCGCCGCCGCCGTCCTCGCCGCCATCGTCGACCCGGTCCCAGGCGATCCGCTCGAAACGCGCGTCGCTGCCGGCTTCGCGCTCGATCGCCTCGAACGCAGCGCATATGCGATCGCGCAAAGCTTCGAACCAAGCGCGCGCCGCGGCCTGCTCGGGGTCGAGCGCGATCATCGACGGGGCGATCGGGCAGGGTGGGGCATGGCGCACGCTTAGGCGAAGCGACGGCCCTCTGCCAAGCACGACAAAATGGCAGTTGGCAAAGCGCGCCGGGCAAGGCTATCAGGCCCGCCAACCGCCGGGGAAGATGGCGGCTCGCGCGAGCGGGGGCATTCAGCGGGCGGCGGTCGCCCGCTCCACGCCCTTCGATCCGTGCGTCCCGACCGAAGTACCGAGGGCATCCGAATGGCCACGCTGGATTATAGTGACGATCCCAACCACCGCCCCGCGGTGATCGGCGACAGCGGCGGCCAGAGCGGCCCGCGCCGTCGCGACTTCATCAATATCGCCGCGGTCAGCTTCGCCGGTGTCGGCGCGGCGACGGTGGTCATCCCGCTCGTCACCCAGATGAACCCTTCCGCCGACGTGCTCGCGCTCGCCTCGATCGAGGTCGATCTCTCCGCGATCCAGGAAGGCCAGGCGATCAAGACGATCTTCCGCAAGCAGCCTTTGTTCATCCGCCACCTGACCGCCGCCGAGATCGCCGCGGCGAACGCGGTGCCGGTCGATAGCCTGCGCGACCCGCAGACGCTCGCCGAACGGACCAAGCCGGGCAAGATGAACTGGTTGATCACGATGGGCGTGTGCACCCATCTCGGCTGCGTGCCGCTCGGCGCGGGCGAGGGCGAGGCGCGCGGCGAGTTCGGCGGCTATTTCTGCCCGTGCCACGGATCGACCTACGATACCGCGGCGCGCATCCGCAAAGGCCCGGCGCCGAAGAATCTCGAAGTGCCGGAATATGCCTTCAAATCCGCCACCGTCGTTCAAGTCGGCTGAGGTCAACTAAGATGAGCTTTCCCTGGGCCGCGAACTACGAACCCAAGCATCCGCTGATGAAGTGGGTGGACGAGAAACTGCCGCTGCCGCGCCTCGTCTATAATGCTGTCGGCGCCGGCTATCCGGTGCCGCGCAACCTCAATTATTTCTGGAATTTCGGCGTGCTCGCCGGCGCCGCGCTGATGATCCAGATCGTCACCGGCATCGTCCTGGCGATGCACTATGCCGCCAACGCCGACATCGCGTTCAACTCGGTCGAGCATATCATGCGCGACGTCAATTCGGGCTGGCTGCTGCGCTACGCGCACGCCAACGGCGCGAGCATGTTCTTCATCGTCGTCTATCTCCACATCTTCCGCGGGCTCTATTACGGATCGTACAAGGCGCCGCGCGAGATGGTGTGGCTGCTCGGGCTCGTCATCTTCCTGCTGATGATGGCGACCGCGTTCATGGGCTATGTCCTGCCGTGGGGGCAGATGAGCTTCTGGGGCGCCAAGGTGATCACCGGGTTGTTCTCGGCGATTCCCGTGGTCGGCCCGACGATCCAGACCTGGCTGCTCGGCGGCTTCGCGCCCGACGACGCGGCGCTCAACCGTTTCTTTTCGCTGCATTATCTGTTGCCGTTCGTGATCGCGGGGGTGATCATCCTTCACATTTGGGCGCTGCACATTCCGGGCTCGAACAACCCCACCGGGGTCGAGGTCAAGGGGCCGCAGGATACCGTGCCGTTCCATCCTTATTACACGGCGAAGGACGGTTTCGGGCTCGGCGTGTTCCTCTTCGTCTTCGCGCTGATCCTGTTCTTCCAGCCCAACTATCTCGGCCACGCTGACAATTACATTCCGGCCAACCCGCTCTCGACCCCGGCGCACATCGTGCCCGAATGGTATTTCTGGCCGTTCTACGCGATCCTGCGCGCGTTCACGGTCGATTTCATCCTGCCGGCCAAGCTGTGGGGCGTGCTCGCCATGTTCTCGGCGATCCTGCTGCTGTTCTTCCTGCCGTGGCTCGACGGGTCGCCCGTGCGCTCGGGCAATTACCGCCCGCGCTTCCGCCAATTCTTCTGGCTGCTCTGCGTCGACGTGGTGATCCTCGGCTATTGCGGCGGCGCACCGGCGGAGGAGCCTTATGTGATGATCAGCCAGCTCGCCGCGGCCTATTATTTCGCGCATTTCCTGATCATCCTGCCGCTGCTGTCGCGGATGGAACGGCCGCTGCCGCTGCCCAATTCGATCACCGAGGCGGTGCTCAAGGGCCAGAGCGGGTCGACGCTGTCGACCAACACCCACAGCGATCGGTCCGCACCTGCGGAAATAAGGGAATAGCGGCATGTTCCGTCCAATCAATCTGCTGGCGGGGCTCGTCGGGCTCGCGTTCGTGTTCGTGCTGCTGTGGTCGCTCGGTTGGGGATTGCAGGCCTATGTCAGCGAGCCGGCCGCGCCGACCGCGGAGAAGATCTTCCATCTCCATCCCGAGCCGCTCGCGCTGGCCAGCGACGGGCCGCTGGGCCGGTTCGACCGCCGGCAGCTCCAGCGCGGCTTCCAGATCTACAAGGAAGTCTGCTCGGCCTGTCATTCGCTCAAGCTCGTCGCGTTCCGCGACCTGACCGAGATCGGCTTCTCCGCGCCCGAGGTGAAGGCGATCGCCAAGGGGTGGGCGACCGAGGTTCCCTCGATCAATCCCGACACCGGCGAGCCGGCGACGCGCAAGGCGACCCCGGCCGATCATTTCCCGAGCCCCTACGCCAACGAGACCGCCGCGCGCGCTGCGAACAACAATGCGCTGCCGCCCGACCTGTCGCTGATCACCAAGGCGCGCCACGGCGAGGGTGCCTATGTCCACTCGCTGCTGACCGGCTATCGCGAGCAGCCGGCGGCGCTGCTCAAGCAGTTTCCCGACGCCAAGACGCCCGAGACATTGCACTACAATCCCTATTTCGCGAACCTCAACATCGCGATGCCCCCCCCGCTCGTCGCCGACGAGCAGGTGACGTATGGCGACGGGACCAAATCGACGGTCAACCAGATGGCAACCGACGTCGCCGCTTTCCTGGTGTGGACCGCCGAGCCCAAGCTCGAGGCGCGCCATCGCACCGGCATCGTCGTGCTGATCTTCTTGGCTATCGCGACCACGCTCGCCTGGTTCGCCTATCGCAACGTCTGGACCGGGGTGAAGCACTAGGCTGGCTCGTCCCCGTTCTGGCGAGGACCGCGGTTACCCTCGGGCGTTGTTCCGCCGCTTCATCAACACGATCGGGATGAAGGTCATCACCGGTTCGTCGTGCTGATTGAACACGGTGGTGCGCGCGCGCAGCGTTCCCATTTCGGGCTTGCTCCGCGACGGCCGCACTTCCAGCACTTCGGATTCGCACCGCAGCACATCCCCCGGATAGACGGGTTTGAGCCAGCGCAGCTCGTCGATGCCCAATCCGCCGACCGACACGTCGCCGTTCCAGGATTCGCTGGCGACACGCATGGCCATCGCCATCCCTGCGGTATGCCAGCCGCTCGCCGCAAGGCGGCCGAAGATAGGGTTCGCCGCAGCAGCGGCGTCGTCGAGGTGGAACGGCTGCGGATCGTATTTCGACGCGAACTCGATCACCTCGTCGCGCTCGACCTCGTAGCGGCCGTAACGCTCGACCTCGCCTACCGTGTAATCATCGAGATAGCGCACGCCGACCTTCAAACGTTGAAGCGGAACAGCATCACGTCGCCGTCCCTGACGAGATAATCCTTGCCTTCGGAGCGCAGCTTGCCCGCGTCGCGCGCGCCCGTCTCGCCACCCAGCGCCACATAATCGTCATAGCCGATCGTCTCGGCGCGGATGAAGCCGCGCTCGAAATCGCTGTGGATCGCACCGGCCGCCTGCGGAGCCCGGGAGCCGGTGGGGATAGTCCAAGCGCGCGTCTCTTTCGGTCCGCAGGTGAAGAAGGTGATCAGATCGAGCAACGCGTAGCCCGCGCGGATCACGCGTGCGAGGCCGGTTTCGGTCAGGCCGAGGTCGGCGAGGAACTCGGCGCGGTCCGCGGCGGGCATCGTCGCGATTTCCGCCTCGATCGCCGCCGACACGACCACCGCCTGCGCGCCTTCGGCCGCGGCCTTGGCGAACACGCGCGCCGACAGCGCATTCCCGTCAGCCGCGGCGCCCTCCTCGACGTTGCAGACGTAGAGCACCGGCTTGGCGGTGAGCAATTGCGCCTGTGCGAAGATCCGCGCCTCGTCCTCGTCCCGCGGCTCGGTCAGCCGCGCCGGCTTGCCCTCACGCAGCAGCTCGAGCGCGCGGCCGAGCACCGCGGCCGAAGCCTTGGCCTCCTTGTCGCCCTGCGCCGCCTTCTTTAGGAACGCTGGCACGCGTTTCTCGAGGCTTTCGAGGTCGGCCAGCATCAGCTCGGTCTCGACCGTCTCGGCGTCGGCGATCGGATCGATCTTGCCCTCGACATGAGTCACGTCGCCGTCCTCGAAGCAGCGCAGCACATGGACGATCGCGTCGACCTCGCGAATATTGCCGAGGAACTGGTTGCCGAGCCCCTCGCCGGTCGAGGCGCCGCGCACCAGCCCGGCGATGTCGACGAAGCCGAGCTGGGTCTCGACGACCTTGGCCGATCCGGCGATCTCGGCCAGCGCCGCGATGCGCGGATCGGGCACCGCGACCTGTCCGACGTTGGGCTCGATCGTGCAGAACGGATAATTCGCCGCCTGCGCCGCCGCCGTCTCGGTCAGCGCGTTAAACAGCGTCGATTTCCCGACGTTCGGCAAGCCGACGATGCCGCAACGAAAACCCATCTTCTTCTCCCTCTCCCCTCCGGGGAGAGGGCCGGGGAGAGGGGCGGTCTGCCAATCTCCCACGGCCCGATCATAAC
>CAXTMX010000017.1:37038-38551 GCA_964245585.1 uncultured Sphingomonadaceae bacterium
CCCCCCCCCCCCCCCCCCCCCCCCCCCGCGCCCCGCCCCGCGCCCCCGCCCCCCCCCCCCCCCCCCCGGTCTGCCAATCTCCCACGGCCCGATCATAACGGGGACATGCCCCTCTCCCAACCCTCTCCCCGGCGGGGAGAGGGCTCTCAGTCGCTCGCCAGCCGCAACGCCACCTCGTTCATGAAACGCGCGTCGTCGCCTTCAGCCAACCACTTTGCCTCGGCCGCGACCGCGCCGAGCATGTCGGTGAGCGGGTCCACCTCGGCCTTGGCGTAATTGCCGAGTACATAGGGTGTCACGCGATCCTTGTGGCCGGGATGGCCGATGCCCAGGCGCACCCGCCGGAACTCGTTGGCGAGATGCGCTTCGGCCGAGCGCAGGCCGTTATGCCCCGCGGTGCCGCCGCCGGTCTTCACCTTGACCTTGAACGGCGCGAGATCGAGCTCGTCGTGGAACGCGGTGACCGCGCCGACCGCGAGCTTGAAGAAGCGCGCCGCCTCGCCGATCGATCGGCCGCTGTCGTTCATGAAGGTCGCGGGCTTGAGCAAAAGGATGCGCGCGTCGCCGATATGCCCTTGCGCCGACCAGCCCTGGAATTGCTTTTTCCACGGATCGAAGCCGTGGACCTCGGCGATCGCATCGACCGCCATGAAGCCGACATTGTGCCGGTTGAGCGCATATTGCGCGCCCGGATTGCCGAGGCCGACCCAGAGCTGCATCGCGGCGGACGAGCGGCGGGGCGGCGCGCAACGCCGCCCCGGCCCGATTAGGCGCCCTCGCCCTCGGCCGGCGTCGCGGCGCCTTCCTCGTCGGTATCGCCTTCCTGGCTCTTGAGCGCGGACGGCGCGACGATCGTGGCGATCGTCTCATTGTCGCCATGCGACACCGCCTCGGCGCCCGCGGGCAGGACGAGATCGGCGAGGTGGATCGAGGAGCCGACGTCGAGCCCGGTCAGCTGGACCACGATCTCGTCGGGGATGTCGGCCGCATCGATGATCAGCTCGACCTCGTGGCGCACGATGCTGAGCACGCCGCCGCGCTTGATGCCCGGCGAACCTTCCTCGTCCTCGAAGCGCACGGGCACGTTGACGTGGACCTTGCTGTGCTCGCCGATGCGCAGGAAATCGACATGCAGCGGGCGATCGCTGACGGCATGGAACTGGACGTCCTTGGGCAGCGTGCGGATGGTGTCGCCGCCGACCTCGACCATGATCACCGAATTCATGAAGTGCCCGGTGCCGAGGATCTTGGCGAGCTGGCGCTCGGCCACATGGATCCCGAGGGGCTCCTTCTTGTCGCCGTAGATCACGGCGGGGATGCGGCCTTCGCGACGCAGATGACGGGAGGCTCCCTTGCCAGCCCGCTCGCGCGTCTCGGCCGACAGCGTCAGCGCTTCGCTCACTTGCATGTCTCCAAATCGCTTGGGTTTCAGATCGCCGGCCGAGCCTCCAGGGATGACCCCGGCCGGAAGCGGGCGCGTGTAGCGCGGAAGCCCGCGCGGCGCAACTAGCGC
>CAXTMX010000017.1:38651-39973 GCA_964245585.1 uncultured Sphingomonadaceae bacterium
TACCCGCGCTTCGCCAGCATCGCCTGGACAGAATCACGCCCCGCCAGATGCCCCGCGCCGACCGCGACGAGGATCGTGCCGGGCGTCGCCAGCCGCTTGGCCAGCGCGTCCGCCCAGCGCGCGTTGCGCCCGGCGATCAGCGCCCGGTACAGCCCCGGCGTCGCCTTCATCTCGTCGTCGAAGGTGCGCGCGATCGTCTTGTCGTCGCCGCGCGACCAGGCGGCGAGCATCCGCGCGAATTCGGCTTGGACGTTGTCGGGTTCGTCGATCACGCCGGCGAGAAACGCGCGCTGATCCGCCTCGGGCAGGGCATCGAAGAAGCCGAGCTGGATCGCCGGCGTCTCGAGCGCCTCGACCGGCTTGCCCGCGGCGGCGAACTGCGCCTTGAGCCGCTCCTCGACGCCCTCATTGGACGAGAGAGCGAGCTTGGTGATCGACCCGCTGCCCAGGATCAGCGCCGCCGCCCAAGTCTCCATCGCGTCGAGCCCCGGCATGCCGCTCGCCTTGACCAGCCGGGTGAGCTTGGCGCGCTGCTTCGGCGCGACGCGATCGGCCAGCGGCGGCAGACCTGGGCTCATGGCGAGCCGCGTGAGCAACGCCGCGCTGTCCGCCGGATTGCCGACCAGTGCCTCGATCACCAGCCGATCGGCCTGCGCCACCGCCTTGCCCAGCAGCGCGTCCTGCCACCGGTAGCCCGACGGCAGCGCATGGATCGTGCCGAACAGATAGATCGTGGTGTCGGCGTCGGCGAGCCTCCACAGCGCCGGATGCGGCGCGCGCTGCGCGGCGGGGGCGGCCGCGCTCGTCAGCAGCAGCAACGCAGCGATCAATGTCCTTCGCTTCACTCTCGGCTCCCGGGCTTCGCTTGATTCGTGCCCGCCCATGCGCCACAGCGGCGGCGCCCGTCCATCCTTCACGAAGGCTCCTCCCGTGAGCGACGCTCCATCGCCGCTCAGCTTCCAGAAGCTGATCCTGACGCTGCACGATTATTGGAGCGCGCAGGGCTGCGTGATCCTCCAGCCCTACGACATGGAGATGGGGGCGGGCACGTTCCACCCGGCGACGACGCTGCGCGCGCTCGGGCCGAAGCCGTGGAAGGCGGCCTATGTCCAGCCGTCGCGCCGCCCGACCGACGGCCGCTACGGCGAGAATCCCAATCGGCTCGGCCATTATTATCAGTATCAGGTAATCCTCAAGCCGAGCCCGCCCGATCTTCAGGCGCTCTATCTCGGCAGCCTCGCCGCGATCGGGATCGACGCGCTCGCGCACGACATCCGCTTCGTCGAGGACGATTGGGAAAGCCCGACGCTCGGCGCCTGGGG
>CAXTMX010000018.1:0-39475 GCA_964245585.1 uncultured Sphingomonadaceae bacterium
GTCCCCGCGAAGGCGGGGACCCAGTCTGGGCTCCCGCCTTCGTGGAAGCACAGGGAGTGCTCGAATAAGGGTCATGGATTCGCGAGCACCCCGTCCGGATCGGTCAGCTCGTCTCCCCCGATCGCGCGATACAGCGCCACCACGCTGTCGGCGCGCAGCAGCCGGGCGGCGGCGAGCGCCTGCTGGGCGGAATAAAGCGTGCGCTGGGCGTCGAGGCTGACGAGGAAATTGTCGATGCCGGCGCGGTAGCGCGCGTCGGACAGGCGATAATTTTCGAGCGCGGCGGCGACATTGTCCTGCCGCGCGGCGAGCTGCGCGTCGATCGTGCCGCGGCGCGCGAGCGCGTCGGCGACCTCGCGGAACGCGGTCTGGATGGCGCGTTCGTACTGGGCGACGAACAGGTCGCGCTGAGCCCTGGCATAAGCGAGGTTGCCGCGGTTCGCGCCGGCATCGAAAAGCGGCAGCGTCGCGCCGGGCCCCGCGCTCCACTCGAACGCGCCGCCGCTGAACAGCTTCGATAGCGCGGTGCTGGCGAAGCCGAGCGCGCCGGTCAGGCTGATCGTCGGGAAGAAGGCGGCGCGCGCCGCGCCGATCCGCGCGTTGGCGGCCATCAGTTGCAGCTCGGCTTCGACGACGTCGGGCCGGCGCAGCAGCACGGTCGAGCTGAGCCCGGTCGGCAGCGCGCCGAATCGGTCGTCGACGCTTTCGATCGACGCCGGCAGCCAGCCGTCGGCGAGCGGCGCGCCGACGAGCAGCTCGAGCACGTTGCGATCCTGCGCCACCTCGGTCGTGAAGTTGGCGACATCGGCGCGCGCGGTGTCGCGCACGGTACGCGCCTGGCTGAGATCGATCCGCGACGAGATGCCGGCCGCGCGGCGCTGGTCGGTGAGGCTGACGAGGCGCTCGGCGTTGCGCGCGGTCGCGGCGGCGACGGCGAGCGCGCTGCGATCGGCGGCGAGCTCGAAATAAGCGCTGGCGACTTCGGCGACCAGCGCGAGCCGGACCGAGCGCGCGCCGGCCGCGGTCGCGAGATATTGGTCGAACGCCGCGCGCGACAGGCTGCGCAGCCGGCCGAACAGGTCGAGCTCGAACGATGTCAGCCCGACCCCGAGCGAATAGACCGTGCGCGCGCCGTTGCCGCCGCTGCTGTTCCCGCTGCTGCTCGCATTATCCGCCAGCGAGACGCCGCCTTGCGCGCCGATGCGCGGGAACTGATCGGCGCGCTGGACGCGATATTGCGCGCGGGCCGATGCGACATTGGCGGCGGCGATGCGCAGGTCGCGATTGTTGACGAGCGCCTGGTCGATCACGCCTTGCAGCGCGCGATCGCGGAACAGCGTGCGCCACGACAGGCTCGGCACGCCCTCGTCGAGCGGTGTCGCATAGGCCGGTCCGCTCGGCGACGCGGGCGGGACGGGCGCAGCCGGACGCTGGTAGGCCGGCTCGAGACTGCAGCCGGCGGTCAGCGTCAGCGCGAGGAGCGGCAAGAGGTGGGCGCGCATCTCAGGCGGGCCGGGGCGCGGGGGCGGCCGACGCGCGGCGAGCGAAGGTCTGGCGCACGAGGACGAAAAACAAGGGGATGTAGAACAGCGCGAGCACAGTCGCGGTCAGCATGCCGCCGACGACCGCGGTGCCGATCGCGATGCGGCTCTGCGCGCCTGCGCCGGTAGCAAGCGCCAGCGGCAGGACGCCGAAGATGAACGCCAGCGAGGTCATCAGGATGGGCCGCAACCGCAGCCGCGCCGCCTCCAACGCGGCCTTGGCCGGGGTCTCGCCGTTGCGTTGCGCCGCCTCGGCGAATTCGACGATGAGGATCGCGTTCTTCGCCGCCAGTCCCATCGTGGTGAGCAAGCCGACCTGGAAGTAGATGTCGTTGGCCAGGCCCCGCAGCGCGACCGCGGCGACCGCGCCGATCACGCCCAGCGGCACGACCAGCAGCACCGCGATCGGGACCGACCAGCTCTCGTAAAGCGCGGCGAGGCACAGAAACACGATCAGCAGCGAGATCGCGTAGAGGCGCGGCGCCTGGCCGCTCGACAGCCGCTCCTGATAGGACAATCCGCTCCACAGGACGTCGGTGCCCGGGCCGAGCTCGCCGGCCAATGCGATCATCCGGTCCATCGCCGTGCCCGAGCTGCGGCCGGGTGCCGCCTCGCCCTGGAATTCATAGGCCGGCAGTCCGTTGAAGCGCGTCAGGCTGCTCGGCGTGGTCGCCCAGCTGGTCGTCGCGAAGGCCGAGAACGGCGCCATCGCGCCGCTCGCGGTGCGCACTTTCCAATCGCCGAGGCTTTCGGGGGACGCGCGGAACGGCGCATCGCTCTGGACGAACACGCGCTTCACCCGTCCGCGATCGACGAAGTCGTTGACGTAGATGCCGCCCCACGCCGCGATCGTCGAATTGACGTCCGCCTCGTTGAGTCCGAGCGCGCCGGCACGCGCCTGATCGATCTCCACCTTGAGCTGCGGCGTATCCTCGAGCGAGCTCAGGCGCACCGACGCAAGAGCGGGATCGGCGGTCGCCGCCGCGAGCAGCCGCTCGCGCCTCGCCTTGAATTCATCGCGGGTCAGGCCGCCGCTGTTGACCAGCTGCATGGTGAAGCCGTTGCTCTGGCCGAGGCCGCGCACCGGCGGCGGCGTCAGCGCGAAGAATTTGGCGTCGCGCAGGTTCCCGAGCGCCTTGTTGGCCCGGCCGGTGATGGCGAGGACGGCATTGTCCTGGCCCGCGCGCTCGTCCCACGGCATCAAGTTCAGAAAGCCCTGGCCCGCGCTTTGAGACGGGCTGCCGGACTGCTGCCCGCTGACGGTGAAAATCGTAGCGACGTTGCGCGCCTCGTCGGTGAGGAAATAATCCTCGATCTGCTTGGCGACGGCCAGCGTGCGCGGCTGCGTCGCGCCCGGCGGCAGCGTATATTGGATCTGCGCGCCGCCCTGATCCTCGGTCGGCAGGAAGCCGGTCGGCAGGCAGAGGAAGACGAGCAGGAGCAGTACTCCGATCACGGCGTAGCCGAGCAGATAGCGCTTGCGCTGCGCGAAGCTCGCCGAGACCTTGGCGACGTACCAGGTACGCCCGCGCGCGAACCCGTCGTTGAACCGCGCAAAGAAGCGCTCCGGCAGGCCTGCGCCCGGCGGCCGATCGCGTTCGGGCCGCCGGAGCAAGGTGGCGGTCAGCGCTGGCGTCAGGATCAGCGCGACCAGCACCGACAGCGCCATCGACGAGACGATCGTGATCGAGAACTGACGGTAGATCACGCCGGTCGAGCCGCCGAAGAAGGCCATCGGCAGGAACACGGCGCTCAGCACCAAGGCGATGCCGACCAGCGCGGGGGTGATCTCGTGCATCGATTCGAGCGTTGCCTCGCGTGGATCAAGATCCTGCTCGTCCATCAGCCGTTCGACATTCTCGACCACGACGATGGCGTCGTCGACGAGCAGGCCGATCGACAGCACCAGCCCGAACAAGGTCAGCGTGTTGATCGAGAAACCGGCGACGGCGAGCACGCCGAACGTGCCGAGCAGCACTACCGGAACGGCGATCGCGGGGATGATCGTCGCGCGCCAGCTCTGCAGGAACAGGAACATCACCAGCACCACGAGGACGACCGCGATGACGAGGCTGTGGATCACCTCGGTCACCGACAGCTTGATGAACTTGGTGCTGTCGCGCGGAAAAGCGATCTTGTAGCCCGGCGGGAAGGTCGGCAGCCGTGCGGACAACGCTGATTTGACCAATTCCGCCGTCGACAGTGCGTCGGCGCCGGGCGCGAGCTGGATCGCCATGCCGGCGGCGGGATGCCGATTGAGCCGGCCCAGGATATTGTAGCTTTCGCTGCCCAACTCGACGCGGGCGATGTCCGATAGCCGCACCTGCGATCCATCGGTCTGCGTCTTGATGACGATCGCGCGGAACTGCTCGGGCGTCTGCAGCCGCGACTTGGCGGTGACCGTCGCATTGAGCTCCTGGCCGGGCAGCGACGGCTGCGCGCCGACCTGACCGGCGGCGACCTGCGTGTTTTGCGCCTGGATCGCCGCAACCACGTCCGACGGCATGATCGCGACGCCGGCCATGCGGAACGGATCGAGCCAGATCCGCATCGCATATTGCGATCCGAAGACATTGGTGTCGCCCACGCCCTCGATCCGGCCGATCGCTTCCTGCAGGCGGCTGACCAGGAAATCGGCGACGTCGGACATCGTGCTGCGGTCGGTCTCGTCATAGACCGAGACGACCATCAGCTCGTCGACGTTGGATTTGGTGACGGTGACGCCCTGCTGCTGGACCTGCTGCGGCAGCCGCGGCAGCGCCTGCTGAACCTTGTTCTGCACCTGGACCTGGGCGATATCCGGATTCGTGCCCTTGGCGAAGGTCACGTTGAGGGTGACGTTGCCCGCCGCGCTCGAGCTCGCGTTGAAGTACAGCAGCCCGTTGAGGCCGGTCAGCTGCTGCTCGATGACCTGGGTGACGCTGGTCTCGACCGTGTCGGCCGATGCACCCGGATAATTCGCGCGGACCACCACCGTCGGCGGGGCGATGTCGGGATATTGCGCGATCGGCAGCGACAGGATCGCGGCCAGGCCGCCGAGCATGACGACGATCGCGATGACCCAGGCGAAGATCGGCCGATCGACGAAGAAGCGCGAGATCATCGCTCAGCTCCCGCGCGGCGGGGCTCCGGCAGGCGTCCCCCGGCGTGAACCGGCCGGCACTGGACGAACCCGCTGGCCCGGCTTGATCTTCGACACGCCCTCGACGATCAGCCGGTCCCCCGGCGCGAGGCCGCCGAGCACGAGCCACTTGCTGCCGATCGTCTCGCCCAGCCGCAGCGTGCGCAGCTCGACCTTGCCGCCCGCGCCGACGACCATCGCCGTGGCGTCGCCTTTGGGCGTGCGCGACACGCCGGCCTGGGGGGCGAGGATCGCATCGGGGCGGCGGCCCTGGGCGATCGTCGCGCGGACATACATTCCGGGCAGCAGCAGCCCGTCCGGATTGGGCACGCGCGCGCGCAGCGTCACCGATCCGGTGGCGGGCTCGACCGTGACCTCGGCAAACTCGAGGCGGCCGCGCAACGGATAGGCACTGCCGTCGTCGAGCGTCAGCGCGACCTCCGCGCTCGCCGGCATCACGCCGCCCGCCGCCATCGCGCGGCGCAGCGCGAGCAGATCGGCGACCGATTGCTGGATGTCGACGTAGATCGGATCGAGCCGCTGGATCACCGCCAGCGGCTCGGCCTGGCTCGCGGTGACGAGCGCGCCGGCGGTGACGCTCGACCGGCCGATCCGGCCGCCGATCGGCGCGGTTACCTGCGTGAAACCGAGGTTGATCGAGGCGGTCCTCAGCGCGGCGCGGCTCTGCGCGACGCCGGCACCGGCCTGGGCCGCGGCGGCGACCGCATTGGTATATTCCTGCTTGCTGATCGCCTCGACGCCGAGCAGTGGCCGATAACGGCCGACCAGCGCCGCGGCCGCGGTCTGCGCGGCCTGCGCGCTGGCGAGGTTCGCGCGTGCCTGGTCCGCTGCGGCGCGATAGAGCGAGGAATCGATCTGGTAGAGCGGCTGCCCCGCGCGGACGAGCGCGCCCTCGGTGAACAGCCGCGCCTTGACGATGCCGGCGACCTGCGGCCGGACCTCGGCCGAAAGGAAGGGCGCGGTCCGCCCGGCGAGTTCTGTTGTCAGCGACACCGTCTCGGCGCGCAGCACCACGAAGCCGGCTTCGGGCGACTGCTGCGGCGGCTGCTCGGGCTTTCGCGAGCAGCCTGCAAGCGGGATGGCCAGCAGGCCGAGCAGCAGGAAGGAGACGGACCGGCCGAGGCTGTGCGGCATGCCGGGCGCGCTAGCAGGCCAGCCCTGGCTGTCAACGAATGTTGTGTGTGACGGATCGCGTTCCGGCCGTAAATACGCCATGTTTGCAGCCACCTCGATGACGCGGCGATACGTTTCGTTCGCGGGCCCCAAACAATTGTGCCGGAAGTGGATGGTTGCGCGGGGTGCGTGACTCACCTTATCTGAGGGCAGACTTCGAGAACCAGGCGTAAGGCACCTGCATGACCGCGACGCATTCGACCCGCATGCTGATCCTCGGTTCCGGCCCGGCTGGGCTATCGGCGGCAATCTATGCGGCGCGCGCCGGCATGGCGCCGATCGTGGTCCAGGGGCTCCAGCCGGGCGGACAGCTGACCATCACGACCGACGTCGAGAATTATCCGGGTTTCCGCGACGTGATCCAGGGCCCTTGGCTGATGGAGCAGATGCAGGCGCAGGCCGAGCATGTCGGCGCGCGGATGCTGTGGGACACGATCGTCTCGGTCGATCTGTCGCAGCGGCCGTTCCGCCTGACCGGCGACGGCGGCGCGGTCTATCTGTGCGACACGCTGGTGATCGCCACCGGCGCGCAGGCGCGCTGGCTCGGGCTCGACAGCGAGCAGCGGCTGCGCAACGCCGGCGTCTCGGCCTGCGCCACGTGCGACGGCTTCTTCTTCCGCGGCAAGAAGGTGGCGGTGATCGGCGGCGGCAATACCGCGGTCGAGGAAGCGCTGTACCTGACGAACCACAGCCACGACGTCACGCTGATCCATCGCCGCGACACCCTGCGCGCCGAAAAGATCCTCCAGCAGCGCCTGTTCGCGCATCACGGCGTCAAGGTATTGTGGAACAAGGAGGTTGCCGAGTTCGTCGGCGGCGGCGATCCGGTCGGGCTGGTCGGGCTCGAGCTGCGCGACACGCGCGACGGATCGCTGAGCCGGATCGAGGTCGACGGCGGGTTCGTCGCGATCGGCCATACCCCCGCGACCGAGCTGTTCCAGGGCCATCTCGATCTCGACGAGGACGGCTATCTCCAGGTCGAGGCGGGCAGCACGCGCACCAGCGTGCCCGGCGTGTTCGCGTGCGGCGACGTGGCGGACAAGATCTATCGCCAGGCGGTGACCGCGGCCGGGACCGGCTGCATGGCGGCGCTCGATGCCGAGAAATTCCTCGCCGAGGTGGATTTCGAGGAAGCGGTCGCGGCTTAGCGGGCGAGCGCGGCGAGGCAGCTTTCGGCGAGCCATTGCGCGTCGCCGGGGCCGGCGAAGCTGTGCGACGCGGTGTCGCGCCGCGCGATCCGGAACGCCGGCGAGGCGCGCAAGGCGGCAAAGGTGCGGCCCGACCAGCAGGATTCGAAGCCGATCGCGGTGGCGTCTGCGCCGGCGAGCAGGATCGTGGTGGAGGTTCCACCCGACAGCGCGGCGGCGACCGTTTCGGCGAGACCGGCGCGGCGCGGGCGCATGCTGCTGGCGAGGCCGCGCAGGGCGAGGCGATAGTCGATCCGGCCGCTCAGCGCGCGCCGCCACGCCGCGCCGCTGACGAGCCGCTCGCGATAACGGCGGCGGATCGCGGCCGAAGGCGGCAGGCCCGGCTCGGGCTCGACGACCCACGGGTTGGCGAGGATGAGGGCGTCGATCCCAGCGGCGCGGTGATGCAGCGCGAGCGCGGTCGCGCCGTCGCACAGGCCAAAGCCGACGATTTGGCCGATCTGCGGACATTCCTGGCGAAAGGCGGCGGCCGCGGCGGCGATGTCCGCCGCGCTGCCGGCGAAGCCGGGATCGTCGCCGCTGCTGTCGCCGATCCCGCGCCGATCGAAACGCAATACCGGGTGGCCGGCCGTCGCCAATGTCTGCGCCAAGTCGGCCATTCCGCCATGCGCGCCGGCCCGGATCTCGCTGCCGCCGCTGACGATCAGCACGCCGGTCGACCCCGCCTCGCCGTCGATGCTGGCGAACAGGGTCTCGTTTTCGCAGGCGAAGCGGATTAGGCGTCGCATCGCGCGATCCAGCGGGCGATGTCGGCGGCGATCGCTTCGGCCAGCTCGGGCGCCTCGCCGGGTTCGGCACGGCGCCACAACGCCGGGCCGGCGATCGTCGCATTGCCTACGTCCGGGGAGGAGTCGAGCTGAACCGTGCGCAACAGCGGCGCGGGCGCAGGGACCGCCGCCTCGAGCGAAGCGAGCAGATCGGGGACAAGGTGGTAGCCGCCGAGCGCGGGCCCGCCGCCAATCGTCTGCGCGCGGCGCAGGTCGCGCAATAGCGCCGCGCCGGGAACGGGCGCGAGCCGCCAGCGCGAGCGCGCGTCGACCAGCGGATCAAGCAGCGCTCCGCCGCGGAAGCTCGCGACGTGGGGCCTGCGCGCGCTCAACGCCGCGAGCGCGCCCGTCCAATCCGCCAACGTCACTTCCGATAGCGGCCGGCTGCTCTCGCCGAGGCCGGGAAGGTCGGGCAGAGTGCTGCCTATGCCGCGTCGGGACAGCGCGCGCATCACGTCGCGCAGCAGCCGACGAGTGCGGTTGAGCTCGGCGAATAAAGGCTGGATCAGAAGGACATGCGGGCCTTCGTCGGCTTCGCTTACCAGCCTCCATTCGTCGTGCCCGGCCCAGCGGTAGCTGTGCGGCCGGGCGTCGGCGGCGCTCACCGCAGCGCCTTGTTCCGCGCGAAAGTGACGAGATTGCCGAAGCTCGCGAGCATTTCGCCGTCGACCTCATCATCGTCGATCAAGATGCCGAGCCGGTCCTCGATCTCGGTCAGCAGCCCTGCAACCGCCATCGAGTCAAGCTCGGGCAGCGATCCGAACAGGCCGCTATCGTCGGCGAACGCGGCGACACGCGAGGATTCCAGACCCAGCACGTCGACCAGGATCGCGCGGACGGTGGCCTCCACCTGCGCGGCATCGCTCATGGACATCGGGCCCCCTTCGTCCGTCCGGGCGTCGCGCCTAATCCTTTTCGCTGCGCCGCACAAGGCGCGAGGCGACGCGACGCGACGCGGCGAGCCACTGAGCGGCGCTGCCCCGCCGTAGCAGCTCCACGCGATAAAGGACTGACCGCGTGTCCATCCAATCCGCTTTGTAGCGATCGTCGCCAGTGCCGAAATCGAGCGTTGCGGGTCGGTCATGCGCGATCACCGTTTCGAACATCGCCGCGCTCAACAGCGTGCCCGGTGAAATTTTGCGTGCGTCCTCGAGATGGGCCAGCTTGTGGATTGTCGCGACCCCGTTCTCGACCAGCCACATCTGCGCGGCGAGCGGGACAGCGCCGTCGTCGAGGATGCCGAGCCGCAATGTGCCCGCGGCCCCCTCTTGCTCGGCCAGCGCGCGCACAAACGATGCGGAGCCCTCGGCGGGCTTCCAGCTGCGGGCATATATATCTTCGTAGACCGACCAAGCCGAGGCATCGAACTGCCTGTGAACAAACGAGTTAACTCGAGTTAATGCGGATTTCCGGCGCACCGTGTTGCGAAGCCGGGCGGGTCGCTCGCGCCAATAACGGTCGAAGTCGCCAGGCGCGACGGCCACCCGCCAATTGACGGTTTGAGCATCGCGCGTCCCTGCCCAATTCGATGCGGCGAAGCCATCGATCAGCACCGCCGCCTGACCTGCCGGAACCGGCGCCAGGGTGATGCGATCGAAGCGATCGGCCAAGGCTTCGCCAATTGCCGCGAGCAATCCGCGGCGGAACGCGTCGTCGGGATCGGCGGCAAAGATCGGGCGAAAGGCGAGGGTGTACCAGCTCGCCAGCGCGTCGGCCCGCCGCCGGCCGCGATCGACCAGGCACAGCCAGCAGCGCCGTTCGCCGTCGGAGGCGCGGGCGACGACGATCGGTTCGTCACGCAGGATATGGGCGCGGGTCAGGCGAAACCAGTCGAGTCGGTCATAAAGCTGGGCCTGGCAAGCGCGATCGAGCGCGCCGCCGGCATCGGCCGCGACGGCGTCGAGATCATCGAACAGTTCCACCCCGATCGTCATCGCGCTATCCCGTCGCGCGCGATGTGGCGCGCGAAGGAGCACCGGTGCAAGCCCTCGACAAAACGCCGTTCCCGCTCGACCATCTCGCCGGACGCGGCCGCGCGGGCGATCCTGCGCTAATCGATGGGGACGGCGCGCTCGATTACGCCGGTCTCGAGGCGGCCGTGGGGGCGCTCGCCGGCGGGCTGATCGGGCAAGATCTGAAGCGCGGCGACCGGGTCGCGAGCTGGCTGGCCAAGACGCGGCTGGCGTGCCTGATGCCACTCGCCTGCGCACGCGCCGGGCTGGTGCATGTCCCCATCAATCCGCTGCTCAAGCGCGGGCAGGCGGCGCATATTCTCGCCAACAGCGGCGCGGCATTGCTGATCGCCGGGGGCGCCCGGGCAGCAAGCCTGCTGCCGAGCGATATCCCTCGCGATTGCAAGGTCTTGATCGAAGACTCTGAAAGCAATCCTCTTCTGGACGACGGTCCGCTTCCGCCATCATCGGCAGATCCCCACGATCTCGCCGCGATCCTCTATACCTCAGGGTCGAGCGGCCGGCCCAAGGGGGTGATGCTGAGCCATGCCAATCTCGCGCTCGGCGCAGTGGCGGTGGCGCATTACCTCGAACTTGCGCACGACGATCGGACCCTCGCGGTGCTGCCGCTCGCATTCGATTACGGTCAGAACCAATTGCTGTCGACCTGGGCGGCGGGGGGATGCGTCTATCCGCTCGACTATCTGCTGCCGCGTGACGTGATGCGCGCGGTGACGCGGTATGGAATCACCACGCTCGCTGGAGTGCCGCCCTTGTGGGTCCAGCTCGACGAGGTCGACTGGCCGCCCGACGCGGTCGCGCCGCTTCGCCGGCTGACCAATAGCGGGGGGAGATTGCCGGCGCCGTTGATCCGCCGCTTGCGCGCGCGCTTCCCCCGGGCGAAACTGTTCTCGATGTACGGCCTGACCGAAGCGTTCCGCTCGACCTTCCTCGATCCCGCGCTGATCGACGTCCATCCCGAGTCGATCGGCCGCGCCATCCCGCTGGCCGAGGTGCTGGTGGTGAGGCCCGACGGCGTGCTCGCCGCAGAGGGAGAGGAGGGCGAGCTGGTCCATGCCGGGCCGTTGGTGGCGCAGGGCTATTGGGACGATCCCGAGCGGACCGCGGCACGATTCCGTCCGGCGCCGGCAGGCTCGCGCTACGGCGGCACCGCGGTGTGGTCGGGCGATACGGTGGTGCGCGACGCCCACGGGCTGCTGCGCTTCGTCGGCCGCGTCGACGAGATGATCAAGACCAGCGGCCATCGCGTCAGTCCGAGCGAGGTCGAGGAGGCGGCGCTGGCCAGCGGCGCAGTGGCCGAGGCGATGGCACTGGGCGTGCCCGACGCGCGGCTCGGCGAGGCGATCATGCTGATCGCCGTGGCGCGCGGCGAAGCGGCCGAAGAGCGGCTGCGCGACTATCTGAAGCGCGAACTGCCCGGCTTCATGCAGCCGCGCCGGCTGCTGTGGCGGGCCACGCTGCCGCGCAACGTCAATGGCAAGCTCGATCGCGCCACGCTGCGCGCTGAACTCGGCGGGTGAAGCCGACCGGACCCATCCCGCCCGATTTCGGCGCGCGTGACGGCCGGCTGGTGGTCGGCGGGCGCGATATCCAAGAGCTAATCGCAGAAGCCGGCGATACGCCGCTGTTTGTCTATGACTTTTCCATCGTGCAGGCGCGGATCGCCCGCCTCCGTGCGGCTCTGCCGGCCGGGGTCGCAATCCATTATGCGGTCAAGGCCAATCCGTTTGCGCCCCTGCTGCGCGCGATCGGTGGCGAGGTCGACGGCTGCGACGTCGCCTCGGCCGGCGAGCTGGCGGCGGCGCTCGACAGCGGCATCGTCCCGGCGGCGATCTCGTTTGCCGGACCGGGCAAGCGCGATCGTGAGCTTGAGGCGGCACTGGCCGCCGGGATCACGCTCAACCTCGAATCGGAAAATGAAGCGTCACGCGCGCTGGCGATCGCCGCGCGGCTTGGCGTGCCGCCGCGGCTCGCGGTGCGCGTCAATCCCGATTTCGAGCTGCGCGGATCGGGCATGCGGATGGGCGGGGGAGCCAAGCCGTTCGGGGTCGACGCCGATCGCGCCGCCGCGCTGGTTCGGCAGGTCGTGGCCGCTGGCGCGGACTATCGCGGGCTGCATATCTTCGCCGGATCGCAATCGCTCGATCCGGCCGCGATCGTCGAAGCGCAGGCCAATGCGCTGGTGCTGGCCGAACGCATCGCCGGCGAGAGCGCCGTCGCGCCGCCCTTGGTCAACCTCGGCGGAGGTTTCGGCATTCCCTATTTTGCCGGCGACGAAGCGTTGGATGTCGAGGCGATCGGCGCGCGGCTCGGCACTGCGATCGCCGGCGCTACGCTCCCCGGAACCAAGTTCGCGCTCGAGCTCGGCCGTTGGCTGGTAGGCGAAGCGGGCGTCTATCTGACGCGGATCGTCGACCGCAAGACCAGCCATGGCCGCACTTTCCTGATCACCGACGGCGGGATGCACCACCAGCTCGGCGCGAGCGGCAATCTCGGCGCGGTCGTGCGGCGCAACTATCCGGTGACGATCGCCAGCCGCTTCGGCGCTCCGCCCGAGGAGGAAGCAAGCATCACCGGCTGCCTGTGCACCCCGCTCGATCGCCTTGCCGACGAGGCGGCGCTGCCGCGCGCCGAGGTCGGCGATGTGGTCGCGGTATTTCTCGCCGGCGCCTATGGGCTCACGGCGAGCCCGCAGGCGTTCCTCGGCCATCCCGCCGCGCACGAGCTGCTCGTCTGACGGCGCCACCGTCCTAAACCGTATCTTCACCTGTCCTGCTCCATAGCGGCGCTGAACATGCGTCGAAATGCGTCCGCGCGTCTGCGTGGAGGCAGGGAAAAGGGTGAGAAAGATGCGTCTGAACTCGTCGAAGGCAATCCTGGCAATGAGCCTGGCGGCAACCGCTTTGGCGGGCTGCGCGGGCGGCCACAGCGGCGGCACGGCGCAGCTGCCGCCGGCTTCGTTCGTGTCGAACGACGAGGGACCGGGCGACGAATATATCATCGGCCCGCTCGACCAGCTGACGATCTTCGTGTGGCGCAATCCGGAGCTCGGCGGCAAGGTCCAGGTCCGGCCCGACGGGCGGATCACGACGCCGCTGATCTCGGACTTGCCCGCGGTCGGCAAGACGCCCGCGGTGCTGGCCGAGGACATCAAGGGCAAGCTGACCAAATATGTCGCCGATCCGATCGTGTCCGTGATCGTCGACAATTTCTCGGGCACTTATTCTCAGCAAGTGCGCGTCGTCGGCGCGACCGAGAAGCCGGCGTCGCTGCCGTATCGCGCGAACATGACGCTGCTCGACGCGATGATCGCGGTCGGCGGGCTGTCGCAATATGCCAGCGGCAACAATGCGCGCCTGGTCCGCTACGACAAGGTCAGCGGCAAGCAGCAGGAATTCGCGCTCAAGATCGGCAATCTGCTCAAGCGCGGCGATACCAAGGCCAACGTCAAGCTGCGGCCGGGCGACGTGATCATCATTCCCGAAAGCATGTTCTGAGCAGGCGGGCGCACGCACGGTGAACGGACTTTACGAAGAGGCGCGGATCGCGCTCCATGCCATCTGGCGGCGGCGCTGGCTCGCGCTCGGCGTCGCCTGGGGGCTCGCGCTCGTCGGGTGGGCGGCGATCTCGCTCGTCCCGAGTCGTTACGAGAGCCGCGCGCGCGTGTTCGTCCAAATGCAGTCGATGCTCGCGGCCAAGATCGGGATCACCGATGCCGAGCGCCAGCGCGACGTCGATCGCGTGCGCCAGACGCTGACCTCGGTGGTCAATCTCGAGAAGGTCGTGCGCGGCACCGACCTCAGCCTGCAGGGGACCAGCGCGAGCGACGTCGCCGCGCAGGTCGCCAAGCTGCAAAAGGCGATCACGGTCAAGGCGACGCCCGACAATATCTTCGAGATCAGCGCGCAGACTTCGGGCGGCGGCTTCTCCGACGCGCAGAACGCGAAGCTGGCGAAGACGATCGTCGCCAAGCTGATCGACATCTTCGTCTCCGACAATCTCGCCGGCGACCGCGACGAGACCAGCCAGAGCCTGCGCTTCCTCGACGCGCAACTCGCCGCGCGCGCGGGCGCGCTGCAGGAGGCCGAGGCCAAACGCGTCGCGTTCGAGCAGAAATACATGGGGCTGCTCCCCGGGGTCGGCTCGATCGACCAGCGGATGGCCGCCGCGCGCGCCGAGCTCGCCCAAGTCGAATCGCAGGTGATCGAGGCGCAGAGCGCGCTCGCCGCCGTTCAGGGCCAGATGGGCGGCACCCCCGCCACGATCGCCGCGCCCGAGGCCGGCGGCGGTGGCGGCGCGCGTGGACGCATCGCCTCGCTTGAAGGCCAGCTCGGCGATGCCGCGGCCAAGGGCTGGACCGATCAGCATCCCGACGTGATCGCGCTCCGCTCGCAGATCGCCCGACTGCGCTCGACCGCGCGGTCCGAGCCGTCCGGCGCCGGCACCGCGCCCAACCCGCTGTACATGTCGCTGCGTGCCATGGTGGCCGAAAAGCAGGCGACCGCGGCGGCGCTCGGCGCGCGCAAGGCGCAGCTCCAGTCCGACATGAACCAATTCGCCGCCAAGCTGACCTCCGAGCCCGAGGTCGCCGCCGAGCAGGCGCGTCTGAGCCGCGACTATCAAGTGATGAAGGACCAGTACGACAAGCTGCTGGCCGACCGCGAGGACGTCAAGCTGCGCTCCGCCGTCGCCACCGGCACCGACTCGATCAAGTTCCGCGTGATCGATCCGCCGAGCAGCCCGCGCGTGCCGGTCTCGCCGAACCGGCCGCTGCTGCTGACGCTGGTGCTGGTCGCGGCGGCGATCGGCGGGGCCGGCGCGGCATTCGCCAAGGCGCGCCTCCAGACCACCTTCGCCACGCCGCGCGCGCTCGAGGAGGCCAGCGGGCTGCCGGTGATCGGCGCGATCAGCGAGGTCGTAACGGGCGCGCAGGCCACGCTGCGCCGCCAGCAGCTGCGCTATTTCAGCTACGGCGGCGGCGGGCTCGCCGCCGCCTGGGCGCTGCTGCTGGCGGTCGAATTCATCCGCCGCGGCCTGATTGCGTGAGGATCGAGCGATGACCAAGCACAGCCCGATCACGTCGAAGCCGTCGCTGCTCGAGCGCGCCGCCGCGGCTTATGATCTCGGGGCCGCCTTGCGCGCTCCCGCGCCGGGAGAAGCGGCTCCGCCGCCCCCTCCGACCACGCCAAAGCCGGTCGACCCGAGTTGGCTCGCGCCGCCGCCCGGCGGGCGCAGCGCCACCATCGCGATCGAGGAGCGGCGCGAGGCGGGCTTCATCCTGCCCGACGCGCCGGTCAGCGCGATCGCCGAGGAGTTCCGCATCGTCAAGCGCCAGCTGCTGCTCGCCGCAGCGGGCAAGGAGGGCGCCGCGCCGCTCGAGCGCGGCCGGATGATCCTGGTCGGCTCGGCGCAGCCCGACGAAGGCAAGACGTTCTGCGCGGTCAATCTCGCGCTGTCGCTGGCGAGCGAGAAGGATTTCGAGGTGCTGCTGGTCGACGCCGATTTCGCCAAGCCCGAGATCCTCTCGACGCTCGGTCTGTCTACCGCGGGGGGCAACAGCGCCGGTCTGATTGACGCCATTGCCGATCCGTCGATCGTGCCCGAGACGCTCGTCATCCGCACCGACATCGTCAATCTCTCGGTGATGCCCGCCGGCCGCGCGACCAACGACGCGACCGAGCTGCTCGCCTCGGCGCGCACCCGCGTCGTGCTCGACGCGCTGGTGGCCGAGCGGCCGCGCCGCGTCGTCATCTTCGATTCGGCTCCCGCGCTCGCCGCCTCGTCGGCGTCGGTGCTCGCGCTGCATGTCGGCCAGGTGCTGATGGTGGTGCGCGCCGACCAGACCAGCGAGGCGGAGCTGCGCGAGGCGCTGGGGCTGCTGTCCGGCTGCGACGCGGTCCAACTCTTGCTCAACGGAACGGTGTTCTCGCCCGCCGGCCGCCGGTTCGGCGCCTATTATGGATATGGGAATTGATCATGCGACATCCCCTGGGACGGTCGGTCCTCCGGATCGCGGCGATCGCCGCCGGGGTGTGCGGTCTTGCCGCGACCCCGGCGCATGCCAAGCACGACGTGGCGCCCTATCTCGAGGTGCAGCAGGTGCTCGATGCCGATCTCAACGGCGGCGAGACCTTCACCTACACCGCGGTCGCGGCAGGGATCGACGCTTCGGTCAGCAGCAAGCGCGTCGAGGCGCAGGTCAGCTACCGCTATGAGCGGCGCATTGCCTGGGGCGGTAACGACGTCGGCGACGACGATATCCACACCGGGCTGGCGCGGCTCGACTATCATCTCACTCCGGATGTCACGCTCGAGGCCGGAGGCATCGCCGCGCGCGCGCGCACCGACATCCGCGGCGCGACGCCGCTATTCCTCACCGGCAACGACTCGAACGTCAGCCAGATCTACGGCTTCTATGCCGGGCCGAGCTTCGCGCGGCAGTTCGGCAGCCTCGACGTTACCGCCGCCTATCGCTTTGGCTATGTCAATGTAGACAATGGGATAGATGACATTGTTATTGGCGCGGGTCAGCCGGTGCTCGACAGCTATTCGTCGTCGACCAGTCACGAGTTCGACGCCAGCGTGGGCATGCGCGTCGGCACTTTGCCGTTCGCCTGGACAGTGTCGGGCGGGCTGATGCGCGAGAACGTCAACCGCCTGAGCCAACGTTACGATGCCCGGTTCATCCGCGGCGACGTGACGCTGCCGATCAGTTACACGCTCGCGCTGACCGCGGGTGTCGGCTATGAGAATATCGAGATCAGCCAGCGCGACTTCAGACGCAATCCCGATGGGACGCCGGCGCTTACCGGCAATGGGCGGCTGATCGCGGACGGACCGCGCCTGCTCGCCTACGATACCGACGGCTTGATCTACGATGCAGGTGTAATATGGCGTCCTAACCATCGGACATCATTGGAAGCCCATGTCGGCAAACGCTATGGCGAGACGTTCGTCACGGCGACGCTCGAATATCGTGTCAACGAGTATCTGGGCGTGCAGGCGGGGGTCTATAACAGCGTCCAGAGCTTCGGCCGGCAGCTGACCAATCGCGTCGCGACGCTGCCGACCGCGTTCCGGAACCCGATCAATCCGCTCGTCGGCAATCTCGACAGCTGCGTGTTCGGTGATACGCCGGGATCGGGCGGTTGCCTCGACGCGCTGCAATCGGTCAACACGAGCAACTACCGCAGCCGCGGCGCCTATGCGCTGGTGTCGGGCGGGCGGGGACGCTGGCGCTATGGCGTCGGCGCGTCCTATGACCAGCGCAAATATCTCGCGCCGTCGAGCGCCACCTTCTTCTCGCTCGACGGAGTGAAGGATGACAGCTTCACCGCCGAGGCGACCCTGACGCGCGATCTGAGCGCCACCGCGTCGATCCAAGGCGCGCTCTATGGCCAGCGCTACGATAGCGGGATAGACAACACGCCTGCGACGACAAGCCTCGGTGCGACAGCAACTTACAGCAAGGCGTTCAGCAATCACCTGAGCGGTCAGGCAGCGCTCGGCGTTTATAATACCGAGCAGGACGGCTTCTCCGACACGGTCGGCACCGCGCTGATCGGCCTGCGTTACCAGTTCTGAGCGGAGGCGACGATGTACGACGATCATTACGGCCTGACGGGGATGCCGTTCCGGCTCACCCCCGACCCGCGCTTCTGGTTCGATTCCGCGACGCACCGCACGGCGATGGCGTATCTCGGCTACGGCCTGGCGCAGGGCGAGGGCTTCATCGTCATCACCGGCGACGTCGGCGCGGGCAAGACCACGCTGGTGGCCCACGTCATGGATACGATCGATCCGGCGCGGCTCAACGCGATCCGCATCGTCTCGACCCAGATCGGCGCCGAGGACATGCTGCGGATGGTCGCGCAGTCGCTCGGGCTCGCCACCGAGGGGCTGGCCAAGGCGCAGTTGCTCGAGCGGATCGAGCGCTGCCTCCATGCGCAGGCCAATGAGGGCCGGCGGACGCTGCTGATCGTCGACGAGGCGCAGAACCTGCCGCTCGGCGCGCTCGAGGAGCTGCGCATGCTCTCGAATTTCCAGGCGGCCGACAAGGCGCTGCTCCAGACCTTCCTGCTCGGCCAGCCCGAGTTCCGCGATGCGATCCAGGAATCGCCCGATCTCGAACAGTTGCGCCAGAGAGTGATCGCGACGCATCATCTGACGCCGATGACCGCCGCCGAGACCGAACCCTATATCACCCACCGCCTGTCGCGCGTCGGCTGGCAGGGCAATCCGGCGTTCACCGACGATGCGTTTCTCGCGCTCCACACGCGCAGCGGCGGGGTGCCGCGGCGGCTCAACACGCTCGCCAATCGCGTGCTGCTCTATGGCGCGCTCGAAGGGCTGACGACGATCGACGGCGCGGCGGTGGAGAATGTCGCCGCCGAGATCCTCGGCGAGACCGACACCGGCGAGGTCAAGGCGCCGTTGTTCCCGCTGCGTCGGGCGAGCGATTTCCACCCCGCGCCGAGCATGGTCGCGCTCGAGCAGCGGCTCGACGAGCAGGAGAAGGCGGTGCGCCGCGTGCTTGGGCTGATGATCGACTGGGTCGAGAAGCGCGACGGCGGCCAACCGGTATCGCCGCGGTCGAGCGCCGCCTGAAGCGGCGGTGCCGCCGATGCTCAATGCGCTCTCGGTCGACGTCGAGGACTGGTTCCAGGTCGGCGCGTTCGAACAGGTGATCGCGCGCGAGGACTGGCCGTCGCTCGAGCAGCGCGTCGAACGCAACACCGACCGGGTGCTGGCGCTGTTCGCCGAAGCGGGCGTTCATGCGACTTTCTTCACTCTGGGCTGGGTGGCCGAGCGCAATCCCGCGCTGATCCGGCGGATCGTCGCCGCGGGGCACGAGCTCGCCAGCCATGGCTGGGATCATGCGCGCGTGTTCACGCTGACGCCCACGCAGTTCCGCGACGATCTCGCGCGCACCCGTGCCACGCTCGAGGACATCTCCGGGGTGGCGGTGACCGGCTATCGCGCGCCGAGCTTCTCGATCGACGCGCGCACGCCTTGGGCGCATGCGGTGCTGGCGGAGGCGGGCTATGCCTATTCGTCGAGCGTCGCGCCGGTCGTCCACGATCATTACGGCTGGCCCGAGGCGCCGCGCTTCGCCTTCCGTCCGCTTCCGGACGAGAAGCTGATCGAGCTGCCAGTGACCACGGCGCGCTTCGCCGGACGGACGCTGGCGGCGGGCGGGGGCGGCTTCTTCCGCCTGCTGCCTTATGCCTTCTCGCGCTGGGCGGTGCGCCAGGTGAATCGCGCGGAACAGCCGGCGATCGTCTATTTCCACCCGTGGGAGATCGATCCGGGCCAGCCGCGCATCGCCGCGCCGCTGCGATCGCGCTTGCGCCATTACGTCAATCTAAGAGAGATGGAGGGCAAGCTCCTGCGGCTGCTGAAGGAATTCTCCTGGGGACGTGTCGACACGATCGTCACACCGACACGGCCGTGAACGCTCCGAACGCCGTAGCGCGCATCGCCGTGCGCCCCGCCGCGCCGAGCGATCACGCGCGGATCGAGGCGTTCGTCCGCTCTTCGCCTGGAGCGACGCCGTTCCATCTGCCGCAATGGACCGCAGCGGTGGCGCGCGGTTGCGGGCAGGCGGGCCATTATCTGATCGCCGAGGATCGGGACGGCCTGCGCGGCGTGCTGCCATTGAGCCTGATCCATTCGCCGTTGTTCGGCCGCGCGCTCGTCTCGGCCGGGTTCGCGGTCGACGGCGGGATCGTCGGCGATCCGGCGGCGACCGAAGCGCTGGCACAAGCCGCCTGGGCACTCGCCGGGCGCTTGTCGTGCCCGTCACTCGAACTGCGCGGCGGGCGCGTTCCCGAGGGCTGGCCGCGCAGCGAGGGGAGCTATGCGGGGTTCGTCCGTCCGCTCGCGTGCGACGACGAGGCCGAGCTGCTGGCGATCCCGCGCAAGCAGCGCGCCGAGGTTCGCCGCGCGCTGGCGCAGAATTTCGCCATCTCCGTCGGACGCGATGAGGCGGATCGTGCCGCGCATTACGCGGTCTATGCCGAAAGCGTGCGCAACTTGGGCACGCCGGTGTTCCCGCGTGCGCTGTTCGACGCCGTCCTCGACGGGTTCGGCGACGAGGCGGACATATTGACCGTGCGCCATGAGGGCGTGCCGGTGGCGAGCGTGCTCAGCCTCTATTTCGGCGGCGCGGCAATGCCTTATTGGGGCGGCGGGACGTTCGCCGCGCGCGCGCTGCGCGCCAATGAGGCGATGTATTTCGCGCTGATGCGCCACGCGCGCGCGCGCGGCTGCGACCGTTTCGATTTCGGCCGCTCGAAAACCGGCACCGGGGCGTTCGCTTTCAAAAAGAATTGGGGCTTCGCACCGACGCCGCTGAGCTATGCGGTGCGCACTGCCGACGGCGTGACTCCGCGAGAGATCAATCCGCTAAGTCCGCGTTATCGCCTGCAAGTCTCTGCATGGCGCAAGCTGCCGCTGTGGCTGGCGAACCGGCTGGGTCCGCTGATCGCCCGCGGGCTTGGGTGATGGGCGAATTGCTGTTCCTGGCGCATCGTGTGCCGTTTCCCCCCGATCGCGGCGACAAGATCCGCTCGTATCATCTGCTGCGTCACCTCGCCGGATTGGGCACGGTGCATCTCGGCGCGTTCGCCGAGCCGGGCGAGGACGGCGCGGCACTTCGGCAGCTGGTCGGCGAGATGCATCTTGCGCGCCGCGCGCCGCAACTGCTTGCGGCCGCCGCGGGGCTGATGAAAGGTGCGCCGCTGTCGGTCGCTGCATTCACCAGCAACGGCATGCGCCGCTTCGTTGCGCGCCTTCTCGCCGAGCGGCCGATCGAGACGATCTTCGCTTTCTCGGGCCAGATGGCGCAATTCGTGCCCACCGATTTCGCCGGCCGCTTCGTCATGGACTTCGTCGACGTCGATTCGGCCAAGTTCGCCGCTTATGCCGCCGAGGAGCGCGGGCCGATGCGCCTGCTCCACGCGCGCGAGGCTCGCCTGCTCGCTGCTTATGAGCGCAGCGTCGCGCAGCGCGCCGATCTCAGCCTGTTCGTCAGCGAGGCGGAAATGACGCTGTTCCTCAAGACCAAAAGCCTCGGGGAACAAGAGGATTTGGGGTGTGACGGGGTGGCGACCCTCGGCAATGGCATCGATCTGGCTCATTATGATCCTGCGATCGATCCGATCGAAGCGGGCGAGGGGCCGCTGGCCCTGTTCACCGGCCAGATGAACTATCGCCCCAACGTCGAGGCGGTAACGGTATTCGCGCGCGACTCGCTGCCGTTGATCCGCGCGCGTTTTCCCGCCGCGCGCTTCGCCATCGTCGGACGCGAGCCGAGCGAGGCAGTGTGGCGGCTGGCAGGAGATGCGGTCATCGTCACCGGCGCGGTTCCCGACACGCGGCCGTGGCTGGCGCGCGCCGATGTCGTCGTCGCCCCGCTGCGGCTGGCGCGCGGCGTACAGAATAAGTTGCTCGAGGCGATGGCGATGGCGCGGCCGATCGTCGCCTCCGCGGCCGCGTACAAGGGGATCAACGCCGCGCCGGGCCGCGACCTGATCGTCGCGGACGAAGCCGCGGCAGCAGAGGCGGGCTGCGGCCTGCTCGCCGATCCCGCTCGTGCCGCGGCCATCGGCCGGGCAGCGCGCGCCTGCGTCGAGGCGCGCTACGGCTGGAATGCCGTGCTGGCGCCGCTGGCCGGGATGATCGCGCCATGAACGGCTGGCGGCCGCATCTGATCGCGCTTGGGCTGCTGTCGGCGCTGATCCTGCTGCTGTTCGCGCGCGATGCGGCTGCGATGGTGGCGATCTGGTGGAACAGTTCGACCTTCAGCCACTGCCTGCTGATCCCGCCGATCATCGCCTGGCTGGTGTGGCAGCGCCGCGCCGAACTGCGCGGGCTCGTGCCCGTCGCCTGGGCGCCGGGGCTGCTGATCGTCGGGGCCGGGGCGTTCGGCTGGCTGCTCGGGCAGGCGGCCGGAGTCGCGCTCGCGCGCCATCTCGGGCTGGTGCTGATGCTCCAGGGCGCGGTGGTGACGCTGCTCGGGCGGGCGATGGCGCGCGGGCTGATGTTTCCGCTGGCTTATGCGCTGTTCCTGGTTCCGTTCGGTGAATCGCTGGTGGCGCCGCTGCAGACGCTGACGGCGAAGATCGCGATGGCCTTGCTCGGGCTGGTCGGCGTGCCCGCGCATATCGAAGGCGTGTTCATCACCATCCCCAACGGCTGGTTCGAGGTCGCCGAGGCCTGTTCGGGGATCAGCTTCGTCATCGCGATGCTCGCGCTGGCCACGCTGGGCGCGAACCTCGGCTTTACGCGCTGGCCGCGGCGGATCGCGTTCGTCGCGGCGGCGATCGCGCTATCGGTGCTCGCCAACGGCTTGCGCGCGTTCGCCACGATCTACGTCGCGCATCTGACCAGCGCGAAGGCGGCCGCCGGCTTCGACCATATCGTCTATGGCTGGATCTTCTTCGCGCTGATCATCGCGCTACTGCTGGCGGTGGGGTGGCGCTTCTTCGACCGGCGGATCGATACGCCGTGGTTCGATCCGGCGCGGCTCCAGCCGGTGCCGCCGGCGCCCGAGCGGCGGCTGGCAGCGGTCGCTATCGTCGCTGCGCTGGCAGCGATCATCCCGGTCGGCTGGTCGACCCTGGTCGTCGCGCGCGGCAGCCTCCCGCTGCCGACGCCGATCGGCCTGCCCGAAGTACCGGGCTGGCAGCGCGTCGCGCCGCGCGGAACGCCGTGGACGCCACGCTTCGACAGCGCCGACCATCGGCTGCTCGGCCATTATCGCGATGCACGAGGACGCAACGTCGATCTGGCGATCGCGCTCTACGCGCGACAGGAGGAGGGACGCGAGCTCGTCGGCTACGGCCAGGGCGCGCTCGACCCGGACGGCGACTGGGCCTGGATCGACGATCGCCCAAACCCGCCGGGCGGGACCGCATTCCGCATCTCCGCGCCGGGCAAGGTCGTGCGCGAGGTCGCGACTTTTTATCGCGTCGGCGCGATCACCACCGGCAGCCCGACCGCAGTCAAGCTAGAGACGTTGCGCGTGCGCCTGTTCGGCGGTCCGCAGCGCGCAGTGGCGATCATCGTCTCGGCCGAGCAGCAGGGCGAAGGCAGCGCGCGTCCGGCGATCGACGCGTTCGTCGCGCGGCTCAGCCCGATCGACCGGTTCGCCGATCGCATTGCCGACGCCGCGCGCTAAGACGCGCGCGTCCCAACGAAAGCTTCGAATCGATGTGCGGCATCGCCGGCCTGTTCCAGCTCGAGACGCCCAAGCCGGTGCAGCCCGCGCGGATCCGCGCAATGGCCGACGCGCTGGCGCATCGCGGTCCCGACGGCGAGGGGGTGTGGACCGCGCCCGGCGTCGGGCTCGGCCACCGCCGGCTCGCGATCATCGACCTGACCGACGCCGCGGCGCAGCCGATGCTCAGCGACGACGGGCGGCTCGCGCTGAGCTTCAATGGCGAGATCTATAATTTCCGCGAGGTCCGCGCCGAGCTCGAGGCGAGGGGCCATGTCTTCCGCACGGCGAGCGATACCGAGGTGATCCTCCAGGCGTGGCGCCAATGGGGCGTCGAGTGCGTCACGCGGCTGCACGGCATGTTCGCCTTCGCGCTGTATGACGCTGCCGACGAGACACTGTTACTTGCTCTCGACCGGCTTGGAGTCAATAAACTAAATTATGCGCAGCTGCCCGATGGGGCGTTGATCTTCGCATCCGAGATCAAGGGTTTGCTGGCCTATCCTGGCTTCCGGCGCGAGCCGGATATCGCCGCGGTCGAAGATTATCTCGGACTTGGCTACGTCCCCGACGACGCGTCGATCCTGGCAGGGGTGCGCAAGCTGCCGGCGGGAAGCTGTCTCTATTTGCGCCGGGGCCGGCCGCTGCCCGAGCCGACGCGCTGGTGGGATGTCGCCTTCACCGGCAACGCGCGCGGATCGGCCGCCGCGCTCGAGGAGGAATTGGTCGGCCGGCTGCGCGATGCGGTGCGCTCGCGGATGATCGCGGACGTGCCGCTCGGCGCATTCCTCTCGGGCGGGGTCGATTCGTCGGCGGTGGTCGCCTTGATGGCGGAGGCGAGTCCTGCCGCGGTCGAGACCTGTGTGATCGGCTTTACCGAGGCGGGGCTCGACGAGACGGCGTTCGCGGCGCTGGTAGCCGAGCGCTTCGCGACGCACCATCGCCAGCGGATCGTCTCGGCCGACGATTTCGCGCTGATCGACACGCTGGTCGCGGCGTTCGACGAGCCGTTCGCCGACGCCTCGGCGCTGCCGACCTATCGCGTGTGCGAACTCGCGCGCGAGAAGGTCACCGTCGCTTTGTCGGGGGACGGGGCGGACGAGGCGTTTGCCGGCTATCGCCGCTACCGTTTCCATGCCGCCGAGGAGCGCGCGCGGGGGCTGATTCCGACAGGGATTCGGGAGCCGTTGTTCGGCATGCTCGGGCGCGTCTGGCCCAAGGCGGATTGGGCGCCGCGCCCGTTGCGTGCCAAGGCGACGTTCGAGGCGCTCGGGCGCTCGGCCGAGGAGGCATACGCACGGGCGGTCGGCGTGACCGGGCCGGAGCTTCGCGCGCGGCTGTTCACTGCGGAGGCGACGCGCGCGCTCCAAGGCCATCGCGCCGAGGATCGCTACGTCAAGGCGATGCGCGACGCGCCGGCCGAGGATGCCTTGTCGCGGGCGCAATATGCCGATCTCAAGATCTGGCTGCCGGGCGATATCCTGACCAAGGTCGATCGGGCGAGCATGGCGGTCAGCCTTGAGGCGCGCGAACCGCTGTTGGATCATCGGCTGGTCGAGTTCGCCGCGAGCCTGCCGCCGGGCATGCGGCTGCGCGGGGGGACGGGCAAATGGCTGATGAAGCGCGCGTTGCGCCGCTATCTGCCCGACAGCATCCTCTATCGCCGCAAGATGGGCTTCGTCACGCCGATCTCGGCCTGGTTCCGCGGGCCGCTCGCGGCGCAGGCCGAGCGGATCGCGCACGGATCGGCGCTGGCGCAGACGGGCTGGTTCGACGCCGAGGCGATGGCCGGGCTGGTCAAGGCGCATCGCTCGGGCCGCGCCGACCACGGCCGGCTGCTGTGGCAATTGCTGATGCTCGACAAGGCGATCGAGCGGCTATTCCTGTAAATAGAGCGCCGCGACGAAATAGAGCCCGTCGGGTGGCGCGTTGAAGCCGAGCGCGGCGCGGTCCTTCGCTGCCAACGCAGCGCTCAGATCGTCGGCGCGCCACTTGCCCCGCCCGACCAGCGCGAGGCAGCCGACCATCGAGCGCACCTGATGGTGGAGGAACGAGCGCGCTGCCGCTGCGATCTCGATCCTCTCGCCGACGCGCCGCACGTCGAGCCGATCGAGCGTCTTGACGGCGCTCTCCGCCTGGCACTGGACCGAGCGGAAGGTGGTGAAGTCGTGCCGCCCGACGAGGCGCGCCGCCGCCTCGGCCATCGCCGCTGCGTCGAGCGGCGCCGGGACGCGCCACGCCAAGCCCTTCTCCAGCGTCAGCGGCGCGCGGCGATCGACGATGCGGTAGACGTAGCGCCGGCCGACGCAAGAGAAGCGCGCGTGCCAATCGTCGGCGACCGGCGCGCAGGCGAGGATCGCGATCGGCGCCGGCCGCAGCCGCGCGTTAAGCGCCTCCACCAGCCGGAACGGCGTGATCGGCTTGGCGATGTCGAGATGCGCCGCCATCGCGGTCGCATGCACGCCGGCGTCAGTGCGGCCGGCGGCATGGACTGCGACCGCCTCCCCGATGATCGCCGCCGCCGCCTGCTCGATCGCGTCCTGGACGCTCGGACCGTGCGGCTGACGCTGCCAGCCCATGAACGGCCGCCCGTCATATTCGATCGTCAGGCGGAAGCGCGTCATGCCAGGCGGGTGCCGTGCGGAATCGGGAAGCCGCGCAGCAGCTCGGCCGGGGTCATCGGCGCGCGGCCGGCGCGCTGGATCAACGTGGGGCGGATCGCGCCCTCGGCGCAAGCGATGGTGAGGGCGTCGTCTACAATCTGGCCCGTCGTGTATCCCCGCGAAGGCGGGGATCCAGTCTCGACGGGGGAGCTGGGCTCCCGCCTTCGCGGGAGCACATCCGCTTGTATCTCTGCCGCCAACACCCTGATCCGCTCGCCGGTGTGCTCGAACCAGGCGCCGGGCGGATTGAACGCGCGGACCTGGCGCTCGACCTGCTCCGCGGGTTGCGCGAAATCGAGGCGGGTCTCGGCCTTCGCCGGGGACCCGAAGGAAGTGAGGAGCTCAGCCATGAGATTTGCGCCAAGCCGCGCCAGTTCCTCGGTGAGCTCGCCCGCCGTCTTGCACCCGACCGCCGTCTCGGCCTTGGCCAGCATCGGGCCGGTATCGAGCCCGCGCTCCATCTGCATGATCGTGACGCCGGTCAGCGCGTCGCCGGCGAGGATCGCGCGCTGGATCGGCGCGGCGCCGCGCCAGCGCGGCAGCAGCGAGGCGTGGACGTTGAGGCAGCCGAACCGCGGCGCGGCGAGAATCGGCTGGGGCAGAATCAAGCCATAGGCCGCGACCACCGCGACGTCGAGATCGAGCGCCGCGAAGGCGGCCTGCTCGCCTTCGTCGCGCAGGGCCGCCGGTGTTTTCGTCATAATCCCAAGCGCTTCGGCGCGCTTGTGGACAGGCGATAGCTGGAGCGCCTTGCCGCGCCCGGCGGGCCGCGGCGGCTGGCTGTAGACCGCGGCGATCTCGTGCCCCGCCGCCGCCAAAGCGTCGAGCGTCGGCACGGCGAAAGCGGGGGTTCCCATGAAGGCGATGCGCATCGTTCCCTTCAACCGCTTGGCAAGGGGGAGCGCAACACCCTATCTCGCCTTATGGCCTCGCCCGAGATCGATGCGCTGACGCAAGCCTTGTCGCGGCTCCCCGGCCTCGGCCCGCGTTCGGCGCGGCGCGCGGTGCTCCATCTGCTCAAGAAGCGCGAGGCGGCGCTGACGCCGCTGCTGCGCGCGCTCCAGACGGTGAGCGAGCGGCTGACGCAGTGCGCGACGTGCGGCAATGTCGACACCAGCGACCCGTGCGCGCTGTGCGCCGATCCGCGCCGCGACGCGCGGCTGCTGTGCGTGGTCGAGGAGGTGGCGGACCTGTGGGCGCTCGATCGCTCGCGGCTGTTTCCCGGGCGCTACCATGTGCTCGGCGGGCGGCTGTCGGCGCTCGAGGGGGTGCGGCCCGAGGATCTGTCGATCGACCGGCTGATCGCGCGGATCGCGGCGGGCGGGATCGATGAGGTCGTGCTGGCGATGAACGCGACGCTCGAGGGGCAGACGACCGCGCATTATATCGCCGAGCGGATCGAAACCTGGCCGGTGCGCGTGACCCAGCTGGCGCACGGGCTTCCGGTCGGCGGCGAGCTCGACTATCTCGACGAGGGGACGCTGGCGCAGGCGCTGCGGGCGCGGCGGCCGGTTTCCTGACGCTATAGGACTCCCCGCTGGGTCGAGCGACGTCGAGACATGTTCGACGTCGGGTTTACCACCACCATCGAACGTCCCTCGACTTCGCTCGGGACAGCGGAGGAACCTGACCTCAGCGTCCCTCGACTTCGCTCGGGACAGCGGGGAACTTGACTGTCGGTGGGGGCGATCTTAGCTCATATCCATGGCGATCCTGCCGATCATCGAACTGCCGGACCCACGGTTGCGCACGGTTTCGACCCCGGTCGAGACGGTCGACGACCAGTTGCGCACGCTGATCGACGACATGTTCGAGACGATGTACGACGCGCCCGGCATCGGGCTCGCGGCGATCCAGGTCGGCGTGGCCAAGCGCGTGCTGGTGATCGACCTCCAGGAAGAGGTCGACGCGGAGGAGAAGCCGATCCGCAATCCGCGCGTGTTCATCAATCCCGAGCTGTTCGACCCGTCCGAGGAAATGACGGTCTACAACGAGGGCTGCCTGTCGGTGCCTGAATTTCAAGCCGAAGTCGAGCGGCCGACGGTGGTGCATGCGCGCTGGCTCGACCGCGACGGCGTCCGCCACGAGGCGCGGATCGACGGCATGCTCGCGACCTGCCTCCAGCACGAGATGGACCATCTCGAAGGCGTGCTGTTCATCGACTATCTGTCGAAGCTCAAGCGCGACATGGTGCTCAAGAAACTCGAGAAGGCGCGCAAGCTGAGCAAGGCGGCGTAGTATTGCTCACCTGTGCTCCCGCGAAGGCGGGAGCCCAGCCTGGGTCCCCGCCTTCGCGGGGACACAAATCACCTCTGAGCCAGACGACTTGAGTCCTGGGCGGGTCTCCATTAGGTTCGCCTTTCGTTCCGCCGGGGAAGTATATGGATCCGATCGCCGCCATCATTCTCGCGGTCGCCCTCCTGATCGCCGGCCTGGCCATTGGCTGGCTCGTCGGCAGCCGCAGTAGCGCGGCGGAGCTCGGCCGGCTGCGCGAGCGCGGCGACGCGGCCGGCCTGCTGCGCGTGACGCTCGACGAAGTGTCGCGCGAGCGCGACGAGGCGCTGCGCGAGGTGGCCAAGGCGCACGAGCGCGAACGCGGGTTTGAGGCGCGGCTGGCCGAGCTGCGCGAGGCCAAGGAGGCGCTCGGGCAGCAGTTCGGCGAGGTCGGAGCGAAATTGCTCGAGGCGGCGCAGCGCCAATTCCTCGAGCGCGCCGACGCGCGCTTCAAGCAATCCGAGGAGAAGAGCGGGCTCGAATTGAAGGCGCTGCTCAACCCGGTCAGCGAGCGCCTCCAGCGCTACGAGGAGGGCGTCGCCCGAATCGAGAAGGAGCGGACCGAGGCCTATGGCACGCTGACCGGGCTGATCACCTCGCTGCGAGAGGGCCAGGACCAGGTGAGCAAGGAGGCGGCCAAGCTGGTCAACTCGCTGCGTTCGGCGCCCAAGGCGCGGGGGCGGTGGGGCGAGCAGCAGCTGCGCAACGTGCTCGAGACGTGCGGGCTCGCCGAATATGCCGATTTCCGCACCGAGGTCAGCGTCGACGGCGAGGACGGGCGGCTGCGGCCCGACGTGATCCTGCGCGTGCCGGGCGGGCGCGCGCTGGTGATCGACGCCAAGGTGTCGCTCAATGCCTACCAGGATGCGCACGCCGCGATCGACGACGTTGCGCGTGCGGCCGGGCTGGCCGGCCATGCCGCGGCGATGAAGGCGCACGTCAACGGGCTCGGCGCCAAGGCCTATTGGAGCCAGTTCGCCGACGCGCCCGACTATGTCATCATGTTCGTCCCCGGCGAGCATTTCCTCGCCGCCGCGCTCGAGCATGAGCCGGCGCTGTGGGATTTCGCGTTCGACAAGCGCGTGCTGCTCGCGACGCCGACCAACCTGATCGCGATCGCGCGGACGGTCGCGGCGGTGTGGCGGCAGGAGAAGATGGCCGAGCAGGCGCGCCAGATCGGCGCGCTCGGCAAGGAGATGTACGATCGGCTCGCGGCTGCTGCGGCGCATCTGCGCACGGTCGGCGGGGGGCTCAATACCGCGGTCAACAATTACAACAAGTTCGTCAGCTCGTTCGAGAGCCGGGTGCTGGTGACGGGGCGCAAGTTCCGCGATCTCGATATCGAGACCGGGGCGAGGGCGCTCGAGGAGGTGCCGCCGGTCGAGGTGCTCGCGCGGCAGGGCGAGACGGGGCTGATCGAGGGGCCGCTGTTCGGCGAGGCGGCGGAGTGATCTCAAATGATCCGTTCGTCCTGAGTAGGGACTGAGCTTGTCGAAATGCCGTATCGAAGGGCCCTTCGATACGCCATTTCGACTGTGCTCAATGGCTACTCAGGGCGAACAGAATCCTTATTAGTCTATAGCAGCCGCAGCTGCATCCCCGGCAGCACCGGCGGCTCGAACAGGTCGGTGCGCAGCACGTTGCGCGCGGCGTCGAGGCCGTGCTTCTTGCACGCGATGGCGAAGCGGGTGCGCATCAGTTCGGCCCAGGGGCCCTGGCCCTTCATCCGCGTGAAGAAATCGGGATCGTTGTCGCGGCCGCCGCGCAGGGAGTGGATGATCGCCATGACCTTGCCCGCGCGATCGGGGAAATGCGCGTCGAGCCAGGCGCGAAACAGCGGCGCGACCTCGTAGGGCAGCCGCACCGGCAGGAAGAAGGCGCCGCGCGCCCCCGCCGCGGCGGCCGCCTCGACGATCGCGTCGATCTCATGGTCGGTGACCGCCGGGATCAGCGGCGCCATCGACACATAGACCGGCACGCCGGCGTCGGCGAGGCGGCGGACCGCGGTCAGCCGGCGCTCGGGATGCGGCGCGCGCGGCTCGAGCGTGCGCGCGATCGCCGGATCGAGCGAGGTCACCGACAGCGCGACCGAGGCGAGCCCGAGCGCCGCCATCGGCTCGAGCAGATCGAGGTCGCGCAGCACGCGATCGGACTTGGTGGTGATCGTCAGCGGGTGGCGCGTCTCGGCGAGCACCTCGACGATGCCGCGCGTGACGCGCCACTCGCCCTCGATCGGCTGATAGGGATCGGTGTTGGTGCCGAGCGCGATCGGGCGGACCTGGTAGGCCGGCCTGCTCAGCTCCTCGCGCAGCAGCTTGGCGGCGTCGGGCTTGGCAAATAGCCGGGTCTCGAAATCGAGGCCGGGGGAGAGATCGTGGAACGCGTGCGTCGGCCGGGCGAAGCAATAGATGCAGCCGTGCTCGCAGCCGCGATAGGGATTGATCGAACGATCGAAGCCGATGTCGGGCGAGGCGTTGCGCGTGACGATCGTGCGCGCGTGCTCGACCGTGACGGTGGTGCGCAGCGGCGGGGGCGCTTCGTCGATCGCCTCGCGCTGGTCGAGCCAGTCGCCGTCGGCCTCGCGCGTCGCCAGCCCGAAACGGTCCGGGGTGGCGTTGAGGGTGGCGCCGCGGCCGGCGTTGGGACGTGCGGACATGGCGCGAGTGTAGCGCCGCACGAGGAGAACACAACAGGAACATCGAACTTCGCCGTTCGTGCTGAGCCTGTCGAAGCACTCTTCTTTGTCAACGATGGCGAAAAGAAGGAGAGCCCATCGACAGGCTCAGGGCGAACGGGAGGGGACGTGGGCTTAGCGCTCCATGAGGCGCGGCATCAGCTCGACGAAGTTGCAGGGCGTGTGGCGGCTGTCGAGCTGCAGCGAGAGGATGCCGTCCCAGCCATCCTTGACCGCGCCGGTCGAGCCGGGGAGCGCGAACAGATAGGTGCCGCGCGCGACGCCGGCGCAGGCGCGCGACTGGATCGTCGAGGTGCCGATATTAGCGAAGCTCAGCCAGCGGAACAGCTCGCCGAAGCCCTCAATCGCCTTGTCCCAGACGCGCGCGAACGCCTCGGGGGTGACGTCGCGCCCGGTGACGCCGGTGCCGCCGGTCGAGATCACGCAGTCGACCTCGGGGTCTTCGATCCAGGCGTGCAGATGCGCGACGATCAGGTCGGCGTCGTCCTTGGCGATCGCGCGGTCGGCGAGGATGTGCCCGGCGGCGGTCAGCCGCTCGACGAGGATGTCGCCCGAGCGGTCGTCGGCGGCGGTGCGGCTGTCCGACACGGTGAGGATCGCGATCCTGACCGGGCGGAACGGCAGGCTCGGGTCAATCGGCACGGGCGAGCGGCCTGGACGTGTCGTTCGCGCTCGGGAAACGCGGCCACTGGCGCTGCGCCATGGCGGTCAGGCTCGCGGTCCGCTGCCCGGCCTGCTGCTGGTACATCCAGTAATTGCGCAGGACCAGCGCGACATAGGCGCGGGTTTCGTAGAACGGGATCGACTCGATCCACAGCAAGGGATCGCCGCGATCGCGCACCGCCACGTTCCATTTCTGCACCGAAGCGGGCCCGGCGTTGTAGGCGGCGATGACCTTGGGCAGCAGCCCGCCGGTGGCGGAGAAATCGCGCAGCTGCTCGAGATAGGCCTGGCCGAAATCCATGTTGACCGCAGGATCGCTCAGCGTCGCGCGGTCGACCGGAAGCCCGCCGCGGCGCTTGGCGATCAGATCGGCGGTGGTCGGCAGCACCTGCATCAGCCCGCGCGCGCCGGCGAGGCTGACCGCGTCGGTGCGGAACAGCGATTCCTGGAGCGCGTGCGCGTAGATCAGCGAACGATCGACGCGCCAGCCGCCGACCGGCGTCCAGCCGGGCGAGGGATAGCGCGCGGTCGCATCGGGGCGCACGCCGCTCGCGCAATTGTGCGCCAGCCAGATCTGGGTCGCCGGCAGATCGAGCCGCGCGGCGAGATGGAGCAGCGCGGCATGGTCGCCGTCGGGGCCGATCCGCGCCTGATGGCGCAGCAGCTCGTCGGCAAAGCCGCGTTCGCCGATCTCGACCAGCGCGACCGCGGTGGCGACGTTGCGCTGGCGCGAGAGGCTGCTCCAGTCGGCCGGGGCGAAGCCGGCGCGCGGCGTCGGCGCGGGGGGTGCGGTGCCCAGCGTGCGCGCGGCGAGCAGGCCGTAGAAGGTCTCGGGGATGCGGCTGGCGGTGCGCAGCCGCGCCTGGACGCGCTCGGGATGGCCGCAGGCCATGTCGGCGCGCGCCGCCCAGAACAGGCCCGCGGCGCGGGTCTCGTCGTCGCGGGCATAGCTCGCGACGCGGCTGAACATGGCGCCGGCCTCGGCGCATTGATCGAGCCGCCAGGCGGCCAGGCCCGCGACCCAATCGCCCTGCACTGTCCAGGTGCCGGTGCCGGCGCTGGCCATCGCGCCGAGCCGCCAGGCCGAAGCATCGTCGCCGGTGAGGTAATAGGACCAGCCGATGCGCTGCTGCCATTCGGCGCGCGCCTCGGGGGCGAGCTGATCCGACACCGCCGCGAGCAGCGCCTCGGCCTCCGCCGGCTTGTCGTCCTTGATCAGCGGGCGGACTTGCGCGGCCAGCGACAGCGCGACCGGATCGCTCGCATTGGGCAAGGCGGACAGGCGGCGCGGGCTGCCGCGCATGCTGATCATGTCGCGCGCGACCGGCAGCGGGGGCAGAAACAGCCCGCCGCGCTTGCCCGCCAGCGCCGACAGGCGGATCGCCTGGGGCAGCTCGGGGGCGGCGGTAATCAGGCTCAACAGCGGATCGAGCTCGACCTTGGGCGAGCCCTTGGCGAGATACAGCTCGGCCCGCGCGATCGCATGCAGCGGGCCCGGCGGGGTAGTGTCGAGCACGGCGGCCGCGTCGCTCCACGCCGCCGCGCGGATCGCTTCGAACGCCGCGCGATAGGCGACGCGCTGCGCCTCGGTGAGCATAACGGGCAGATCGGGCCGAGATGCGAACGCGGCCGCGGAAGGGGCCGGTTGCGGCACGGCATCGCTCGATGCCGCGAGCACCGGGCCGGCGCAGGCGAACATCGTTCCGGCAAGGATCAGCGGCAGCTTCACGGGCGCGTTCCTTCGAGCATCAGGCCATCGAGCATCAGGCGAAGATCCGCCCAGGCATCGGCCTTGCACGCCGGGCGCTTGAGCAGGAACCGCGGATGAAATGTCGCGACGGCCGTCACCGTGACGCCGTCATGGTTAATTTTGTGTAAACGCCCGCGCGCCGCCGCCATCGGCATGCCGAGCAGAGCGAGAGCCGGAGCATCGCCGAGCAACAGCAGCATCCTGGGGTGCGCGAGCGCGACATGGCGCAGGGCGATCGTGCCGAGCGGCGGGATCGCCTCCGGTGGAACCCTTCCCGACGGGAAGCGGGTGGGCGACAATGGCGCGAGATAGACCGCGTCACGAGTCCGCCCGATCGCGGCGAGCATGCGATCGAACAGCCGCCCGGCCTCGCCGCCGAGCGGCGCGCCGTCCTCGGGCATGTCGGCGATCACCATCAGGTCCGCGGCGGGATCGCCCGACGGAGCGATCCGCGCGCCGCCGCCCGACGGCAGCTCGGCGGTGGCGAGCCACTCGCGAAACGCCGGGAGATCGGCCGGTGCGACGGCGGCGGGCGCGACCGGATCGGGGGCGGCCGGCGCGGGCGCGGCGCGGCGCATCCAATCGCGCGGAAGCTCGTCGACAATCACGTCGACGCCCGCCTCGATCCACCAGCCGAGCGCGCTTTCGGCCTCGACAGCAGCGATGTCACCCAACTCCGCCCGCATGGTTTCCATTGAGTCGAAGGTTGACGGCCCGGTCAATCTCGGGGCACCGCCGACGTGACGGAGCGTTTGATCGACGCGACGGCTGGAATCAAACGGGCTTTCGGTGGAGCGATCATGTCGGCGCGCGAAGTGATGGAATATGACGTGGTGATCGTCGGAGCGGGCCCGGCCGGGCTCGCCGCGGCCATCCGCCTCAAGCAGCTGTCCCCCGATCTCGCGGTCTGCATCCTCGAGAAAGGGTCCGAGGTCGGCGCGCACATCTTGTCGGGCGCGGTGCTCGATCCGATCGCGCTCGACGAGCTGCTGCCCGAATGGAAGACGCTCGACAGCCCGCTGACGGTGCCGGTGACCGAAAACGCGCACTGGGTGCTCACCGCACGGCGCAAGTGGAACATGCCGCACCTTCTGATGCCTTCGTTCATGGACAACAAGGGCACCTACACGCTGTCGCTCGGCAATTTCTGCCGCTGGCTCGCCGGGCAGGCTGAAGCGCTCGGCGTCGAGATCTTTCCAGGTTTTGCCGCGGCCGAGGTGCTGTTCGACGATGCCGGCGCGGTCGCCGGCGTCGCGACCGGCGACATGGGCGTGGCGCGCGACGGCACTCACAAGCCCGATTACCAGCCGGGGATCGAGCTGCGCGCCAAATATACCTTCTTCGCCGAGGGCGCGCGCGGGCATTTGAGCAAGGAGCTCAAGCGCACGTTCGATCTCGAGGCCGAGTGCGAGCCGCAGGTCTATGGCATCGGCCTCAAGGAATTGTGGGACATCGCGCCCGGCAAGCATGTGCCGGGCCGGGTGATCCACACCCAGGGCTGGCCGCTCGACGATGCATGGGGCGGCGGCTTCCTTTATCACCAGGACGCCGGCCAGGTCGCGCTCGGCTTCGTCGTCGCGCTCGATTACCGCAACCCGTTCCTCAACCCGTTCGAGGAGTTCCAGCGCTGGAAGCAGCATCCGGCGATCCGCTCGATCCTCGAGGGCGGACGGCGGGTGAGCTACGGCGCGCGCGCGATCAACGAGGGCGGCTGGCAGTCGGTGCCAAAGCTGGTCTTTCCGGGCGGCGCGCTGATCGGCTGCGCGGCGGGGTTCGTCAACGTGCCGCGGATCAAGGGGAGCCATACCGCGATGAAATCGGGGATGCTCGCCGCCGAGGCCGCGTTCGCCGCGATCTCCGCCGGGCGCTCGGCCGATGCGCTGGCCGACTATTCCGCGGCGCTCGACCAAAGCTGGATCGCCAAGGAGCTCAAGACGGTGCGCAACGCCGAGCCGGCGGTGGCCAAGTTCGGCGGGACGCTCGGCACGATGATCGCCGGCGCCGACATGTGGATGCGCCAACTCGGCATCGGCCTGCCGATCACAATGCGGCATCATCGCGACAGCGACAGCCTGTGGCGCAAGGAGCATGTCCGGCCGATCGACTATCCCAAGCCCGACGGCGTGATCAGCTTCGATCGGCTGTCGTCGGTGTTCCTGTCGAACACCAACCACGAGGAAGACCAGCCGATCCACCTGACGCTCAAGGACGCGGCGGTGCCGATCGAGGTCAATCTCGCGCTGTACGACGCGCCGGAGCAGCGCTATTGCCCGGCCGGCGTCTATGAGATCGTCGGCCGCGAGGAAGGCGATCCGCGGCTCCAGATCAACGCGCAGAACTGCGTCCACTGCAAGACCTGCGACATCAAGGACCCGACCCAGAACATCAACTGGGTCGTGCCCGAGGGCGGGGGAGGGCCGAACTATCCCAATATGTAGCCCCATCGCGCGCTTGGCACTCGGCGCGGCCGGGCTCGTGCTGGCGGTGCAGCCGGCCGCGGCGTTGACGCGCGTTGCCACCGGCTCGGCGGCGGCGGCCTATATCCGTGCGCGCGCAGCCGAATCGAGGGGCGCGGCCGATCTCGCGTCGGCCGGCTATGCCGCGGCGCTCACGGATGCGCCGCGCGACGAAGCGATCGCGCAGCGTGCGTTTCGCGTGGCGATGGTCACCGGCGATCTTGCGCTGGCGCGGCGCGCCGTCTCCACGCTCGACACGATCGGCAAGCTGCCGCCCGACGGCACCCTGCTGCTGCTGGCCGATGCGGTCGCGGCGCGCGACTGGCCGCGCGCGAGGCAGCTCGTCGACCGGATCGGGCGCGAGGACATCTTTTCGTTCCTTGCGCCGGTCTGCCGCGCGTGGATCGCGCGCGATGCGGGCGATGCCGATCCGCTGGCACAGCTCGATCGCGTGCAGGGACAGCCGCTCGGTGCGCCCTATGTCGCCGAGCATCGCGCGCTGCTGCTGCTCGCTACCGGCAAGGTCGACGAGGGCGTGGCGGCGATCCAGGCGCTCGGCGCACCGGCCACCAGCCGCTCGATCCGGCTGCGCCTCGTAGCGGCGGCGCGGCTGACAGACCTGAAGCGCGACGATCGGGCGCTGGCATTGCTGGCCGGGGACGATCCCGCGCTGATCGAAGGGCGCGCGCGGATCGCGACGCACCGGCCCTTGCCCGCGCCGATCGATACTGCCGCCGCCGGCATCGCCGAATTGCTGCTGCGCGTCGGCGGCGACATCAACCGCGAGCGCGTGACGCCGCTGGCGCTGACGCTCGGCCGGCTGTCGACCGTGCTCGCGCCGCGCAACTCCGAGGCATGGATCGTGACCAGCGGCCTGCTCGCGTCGGGCGGGCAATATCGCCCGGCGGTCGCCGCGCTGGCCAATGTCGCGCCCGACGATCCGTTCGCCTCGGCGGCGCGCGACCTGCGCGTCCAGTTCCTGTTGCGCAGCGACGACAAGCCGGCCGCGCTGGCCGAGGCGCTGGCGGGCACGGCGCGGCGCGATGCGGATGCGGCCGATTGGGTGCGCGTCGGCGACCTCCACGCCGATCTCGATCGGCCCGCCGACGCGGCGGCCGCCTATGATCGGGCGATCGGCCTGGCCAAGACCGACGCAGGCGCCGAGCCGGCGTTGTGGACGCTGTGGCTGCGGCGCGGCAGCGCGCTCGATCAGGCGGGGGACTGGCCCGCGGCGAAGGCGGCGCTGGCCAAGGCGCTGGCGCTCGCGCCCGACCAGCCGGTGGTGCTCAACTATCTCGGCTACGCGCAGCTCGAACGGCGCGAGAATCTGGCGGCAGCCGAAAAACTGATCGAGCAGGCGAGCGCGCTGCGCCCCGACGATGCCGCGATCACCGATTCGCTCGGCTGGGCCTATTATGTCCGCGGCGACATCCCCAAGGCGATCGCCACGCTCGAGCGCGCGGTGGCGAGCGAGCCCGGCGAGTCGACGATGAACGAGCATCTCGGCGACGCCTATTGGGTGGCCGGGCGGCGCTACGAAGCACGTTATGCCTGGGCGGCGGCGCTGGTCTATGCCGAGGAGAAGGACGTTGCCAGGATCCGCGGCAAGATCGAGACCGGCGCGCCGCGCGGAAAGCCGTGAGCGCGACTGAGACCGCGTTCGCCAAGATCAACCTCGCGCTTCACGTCCGGCGGCGTCGCGCGGACGGTTATCATGACCTCGAGACGGTCTTCGCGTTCTGCGAGGACGGCGACCGGATCGCGCTGTCGACGGGTCCGGAGCTGACGATCGAGGGACCGTTTGCCGCCGGGCTCGACGCGGGGCCGGCCAATCTCGTGAGGCGCGCCGCCGACGCGCTGCGCGCGGCATTCGGGATCGGCGAGGCCTGCCCGCTGCGGCTCGAGAAGAATTTGCCGGTCGCGTCGGGCATCGGCGGCGGTTCGGCCGACGCGGCGGCGGCGCTGCGGCTGCTGTGCCGGCGCTGGGGGATCGATCTGGCCGATCCGCGTATCGCCGCTATCGCCGCGGCGCTCGGCGCCGACGTGCCCGCCTGCCTCATGTCGCGCAGCGCCTTCGGCACCGGGCGGGGGGACGTGCTGCGACCCCTGGGCGATGGGTGGAGCGGGATGCCGGTATTGCTGGTCAACCCGCGCGCCGCGCTCTCCACCGGCGCGGTGTTCGCGGCATGGGACGGAGACGATCGCGGCGCGCTCGATCCTGCGCGGCCGCTCGCCGGGCGCAACGATCTCGAGGCGCCGGCGCGGCGATTGCTGCCGGGGATCGGCGAGGTGCTCGGCTTCCTCGGCGAACGGCGCGGCGTCAGCTTGGCGCGGATGTCGGGGTCGGGCGCGACCTGCTTCGCCTTGTTCGACGACGCGGGGGCATGTGCCGCGGCTTTGACCGAGGTTCCCGCGCCATGGTGGGCGATGGCGAGCCGGCTGCGGTGAGGTTGCGCCTCGCCGCCTGAAGCGTCAGAACGCGCGCGATCCAATAGGAAGGCCCCATGCCCCACACGTTCGACAAGTCCAGTCTGCCCAGCCGCCACGTCTCGGTCGGCCCCGAGCGCGCGCCGCACCGCTCTTATTATTACGCGATGGGGATGACCGAGGAGGAGATCGACCGGCCGTTCGTCGCGGTCGCCTCGGCCGGCAACGACAGCGCGCCGTGCAACACCACGCTCGACGCGCAGGCCGATGTCTGCCGCGCGGGCGTGATCGCCGGCGGCGGCACGCCGCGCCGGTTCAACACGATCACCGTCACCGACGGGATCGCGATGGGCCATCAGGGGATGAAGAGCTCGCTCGTCAGCCGCGAGGTGATCGCCGACTCGGTCGAGCTCAGCGTGCGCGGCCATTGCTACGACGCGCTGGTCGGCTTCGCCGGCTGCGACAAGAGCCTGCCCGGCATGATGATGGCGATGCTGCGGCTCAACGTGCCGGCGATCTTCGTCTATGGCGGATCGATCCTGCCCGGGCGCTTCCACGATCGCGACGTGACCGTGGTCGACGTGTTCGAGGTGGTCGGCCGCTATGCGGCGGGCGCCTGTCCGCTCTCCGAGGTCCATGAACTCGAGCGGGTCGCCTGTCCGGGGCATGGCGCATGCGGCGGGCAATATACCGCGAACACGATGGCCTGCGTCGGCGAAGCGATCGGCCTGTCGCTGCCGAACAGCAATATGGTGCCGGCGCCTTATACGACGCGCGACCAGATCGCGCATGCCGCGGGCGTGCAGGTGATGGAGCTGCTTGGCCGGAACATCCGCCCGCGCGACATCTGCACGCGCGCGGCGTTCGTCAACGCGGCGCGGATCGTCGCGGCGACCGGCGGCTCGACCAATGCCGCGCTGCATCTGCCGGCGATGGCGAACGAGGTCGGGATCGATTTCGATCTGTTCGACGTCGCCGGGATCTTCAAGTCGACGCCCTATCTCGCCGACCTCAAGCCCGGCGGCAAATATGTCGCCAAGGACATGTACGAGGCGGGCGGCGTCTACATGCTGATGAAGACGCTGCTGGGCGAGGGGCTGCTCGACGGCGACTGCCTGACGGTGACCGGGCGCACGCTCGGTGAGAATATCGCCGAGGTGACGTGGAATCCCGATCAGAAAGTGATCTACGACGCCAAGGCGCCGATCACGCCGACCGGGGGCGTCGTCGGCCTGCGCGGCAGCCTCGCGCCCGACGGCGCGATCGTCAAGGTCGCCGGCATGCACCGCCTCCAGTTCACCGGCCCGGCGCGCTGCTTCGATTGCGAGGAGGACACGTTCGCCGCGGTCGAGGCGCGCAGCATCAGGGAAGGCGAGGTCATCGTGATCCGCTACGAGGGGCCCAAGGGCGGTCCCGGCATGCGCGAGATGCTGTCGACCACCGCCGCGCTCTACGGGCTCGGGCTCGGCGAGAAGGTCGCGCTGATCACCGACGGGCGCTTCTCGGGCGCGACGCGCGGCT
>CAXTMX010000019.1:0-29004 GCA_964245585.1 uncultured Sphingomonadaceae bacterium
GTCTTGGGGTTGCGCGCTATTTCTTGCGGGAGGGCGCCCGTGTCGCCATCATGGAGATCGTTCCGGACAAGGTGAAGGCGCTCCAGTCCGAGTTTGGAAGTGGCGCAGTGATCGTTCAGGGCGACGTGACGAGCGTCGATGATTTGAACAGATGTCGCGAAACTGTCGTCCGGGAGTTTGGCCGGCTAGACGCCATGGTCGGACTTCAGGGTATATTCGACCAGAATATCCCGGTTAACGAGATTGCCGTCGAAAAGTTGAGCCCGCTGTTCGACGAACTGTTTCGCATAAACGTGTTGGGCTATATTCTCTCCGCGAAGATCTTCCGCAACCTTCTCCAGGAATCGAAGGGGGCGATCGTTCTGACATCGTCCACGGCGGCTTATGCCGCAGACGGGGGCGGGCTGATGTATACGGCAAGCAAGGGCGCGATACGCAGCATGGTCGGACAGCTCGCATTCGAGTTCTCGCCCGATATACGAGTCAACGGTGTGGCGCCTGGCGCGATCGCCAACAGCCGTCTGCGCGGTCCGGCGGCGCTGGGCATGGAGGATCAGGATCAATCGCAAATTCCGGCCGACGCATTTTTGGCCGCGGTCAAAAGGCTGACGCTCATCAAGCATTTTCCGAAGCCTGAGGAATATGGTCCGATCTACGCCTTTCTGGCGTCTCACAATAATAGCATCATGACAGGTCAGACAGTTGTCGCAGACCAGGGCGGACTCAATCGTCCATGCATAAGTAACCAAGGATTAGATAGATGAATAGTCAGAAGCCACGGTGTCCCGGTACGGGGCCGGCAGAAGGCGACATCGATGCGGTGCTGGATTACGTCCAGGAGGCACTTGACCGGGATCAAGTGCCGAGCATTCTCTATGGCGGCGACAAGGCGATCTTCGAAGCGGAGTTGCAGCGCATCTTCACGAAGAACTGGGTGTTCGTCGCGCATGAAAGCGAGATACCTAACCCTGGTGATTACGTCTTGCGGAAAGTCGGATTAGACGAAGTCATCGTCAGCCGCGACGCCAAGGGCGTGGTTCACGTCCTGTCCAATCATTGCCGCCATCGCGGCGCTCGGCTTTGTCAAGTCGATCGCGGCAATACCAGTCATTTCCGCTGCTCCTATCATGGCTGGACGTATCGCAATAATGGGGCCTGGGCGGCGGCGCCGCATGTTGGCAACGCCTATGGCGGTCCGCTCGATTCGAAAGAATGGGGCCTGCTGTCGGCAGCGAAGATCGGCATTCACCAAGGCTTCATTTTCACCTGCCTCGTCGAAGGCTTCAAGAGCTTCGAGGAATATCTCGCAGGCGCCGGCTGGCTGCTCGACATGGTTGCCGGCATCGGCCCGGGGGGAATGCGCGTCGCGGCACCGCCGGAGCGTTTCCGGGTCCACGCCGACTGGAAAAACGGCTCGGAAAATTTCGGAGGGGACGTCTATCATCTCGACGTCACGCATTTCAGCTCGATCCTCACAAAGCTCGCGCCGCCCACCATTGCCCAGGGGATGGAGCATACCTGGCGCCTGAATTTCGGCGGCGGCCATAATTTCCTATGCCACGGATTTGAGGACATGTTCGGGCCCACGGCGCGTTATTGGGGCTATTCCCCAAGTCATCAGGCGCGGTTCGACCTTTCTCATCTGGACGACAGCCAGAAGAGGATGATCGAGTCCCGCCCGCCGGCGGTCGGGAATATCTTCCCCAACCTGCGGTACATTCGCTATCCAGCGCCGCGCACGCCGGGGACGATGGATTTCCACGTGTATACCTCGTTCGCCCAGTGGCAGCCCGTCGCGCCGGGAGTGATGGATATCTGGAACTGGATGTTCGTCTTCAAGTTCGAGACGGAGGAAGAGGCGCGCGCTAGCCTGGAAACCGGCCAATTCGCTTTCGGTTCGGCCGGAATGTACGAGCCCGACGACATCGCGGTGTGGGAAGGCATGGTCGTCGCGGCCAACAGCAAATGGCAACGTGAAGTCGGCACGACATATCAGTATCATCAGGGTGCCGCGGATCGCTTCGTCGATGCTACCCCCGACTTCCATGTCGACGGCCCCGTCCGCATCGAGAAGAATTCGTACAACGAAGCCTTCATGCTGTCCTTCTGGCGGGAATGGCTGTCGGTGATGCGCGGGGGCGGGGGCGCGGGCAAGGCGCCAATGAGCCCCGTGCGGGAGTTGGCGAGCGCGGGAGCGGAGTGATGGGCGAGCAATTGAAGGTCGTTCCCGCCGAGCGCGACTACAACCAGTTGCTGAAGGTGAGCTGGTTTTACGGGCAGGAAGCGATGCTGCTCGATGAGATGCGGTTCGAAGAATGGTTTCTGCTGCTGGCCGACGACATTTGCTACGAAATGCCCGTCAGGACGGTTCTGAAGACCGCCGAAGGCGAGTTCAACAGCGGCGCCTGCCGGTTTCGCGATCGGCTGCCGCACATCAGGATGCGCATCGATAGGCTGTCGACCGGTCATGCCTGGGCGGAGGAGCCCCCGTCGAGGGTAGTCCGCACGGTGGGGAGCGTCGCCTTGGCCGGGGTTTCGGAGCGTGGCGGATTGTTCGTCAGCTCGAGCGTGGTTCTCCACCGCCATCGCGGACAGAACGATCACGCCGAGGTCATCGCTTACCGGCGCAATGACGAGTTGCTGCCGGTCGGTGATGAATTCAAGCTCTTGCATCGAAAGATATTGGCACCCGACAATATCTTGAGACTGTCTGGCGTTACGATCTTTTTGTAGAGATGATAGATGTCAATACTACGATGATGCCCGTAGACAGTCTTTCGATTGATTGGACACGAGGCCGGCGCCGATCGATGCGTTCGAATGGCGACCTATGATTATGTTTGAATATGGAGCGTGGAATGCGGATGCTGGAAGATCACGTCGTTCTGTTGACCGGGGCGGGTTCGGGGCTAGGCCTGGGAGTTGCGCGCTATTGTCTGCAGGAAGGTGCGCAAATCGCAATCATGGAAGTGGTCGCGGAGAAGGTTTCGGATCTTCGCGAGGAATTTGGCGACGACGCGGTGATCGTCCAGGGCGATGTGACGCGGACCGCCGACCTCGAGGCATGCCGCGACGCGGTCGTGACGAAGTTCGGCAGGCTCGACGCGTTGATCGGTCTCCAGGGGATCTTCGACCAGAACATTCCAATCCGGGACATCGCATTGGATAAGCTCACCGCGCTGTTCGATGAATTGTTCCACATCAACGTGCTCGGCCATATCCTATCGGCGAAGGTGTTCGGTGATCTGCTGCTGAAAACGGGTGGTTCGATCGTGCTGACTTCGTCCACCGCCGCTTATGCTGCCGATGGCGGCGGCGCGATGTATACCGCGACCAAGGGGGCGATCCGCGCCCTCGTCGCGCAGCTGGCGTTCGAGTTCGCGCCCAAGGTGCGGGTCTGTTGCGTCGCACCGGCGACGATCGCCGGCAGCAAGCTGCGTGGTCCGGCGGCCCTCGGCATGGAGGGTCAAAACCAGTCCGACATTCCCGCCGAGGCGTTTGCCGGCCTCGTGAAGAAGCTGGCATTGCTGCAGCGTGTCGCACAAGCCGAGGAATATGGCCCGATCTATGCGTTTCTGGCGTCGCGCAACAACAAGGTCATGACCGGTCAGTCGATCGTCGCCGACCAGGGCGGTCTCAATCGACCGATCATAAGCGTCAGGACGGACGATGGCGAAAGCGAGATCAGTTTCACGTAAGCATTGCGCGGTCACCTTCCACGCGAGCGGTGCCAGAACCGAGAGACCGGACGATGAGATATCTGAGGAATTGTTGGTATCAGGCGGGATGGACGAGCGACGTCACCCGCGAAACCCATCTCGTTCGAGTGATTCTCGATCAGCCGATCCTGTTCTTTCGCAAGGAAGACGGCACGCTTGCCGCTCTGCTCGATCGGTGCCCGCACCGCTTCGCCCCCCTTTCGGCGGGGACGGTCGAGAATGGCCAGGTCGTCTGCGGCTATCATGGTCTCGGTTTCGGTGCGGACGGTCGCTGCAACCGGAACCCGCACGGCCCCGTGACGTCGACGATGCGCGTGGCGAGCTATCCGGTCGCCGAGCGTCACGCGGCCATCTGGATTTGGATGGGGGACCCGGCTGCCGCGGATCCGGCGACCATTCCGGATTTGTCGTTCATTGACGAGACCCCCGAAACCGCTCGGTTGTACATGACGATGCATGCCGTGGCGAACTACCAATTATTGTCCGATAATATCATGGACCTGACGCACGTCGATTATCTGCATCCCACCACGCTGGGGGGCATGATGGGGGACGTGGACATGAAGGTGCGTGAAAGCGGAGACAGGGTCATCATCGAATGGACCGCGCTCGATGTAGCCCCCCCACCCGCTTACGCCGTACTGGTCAACAATGCGCCAAAAGCCGATATCTGGCTCGGCGTGACGTGGCACGCGCCGGCAGCGATGATACTCGGAGCGGCAACCACCTTGCCCGGCGTGGCCCGGAAACCGGCCGACGAGTCGCTGATCCTTCACAGCATGACACCCGAAACCGAGACCACGTCGCATTATTTCGTGTGCGCCACCCGGCCCTTCATGCAGGATGATGTCGCGCTGACGGAATATATCCGCGAGGCGACGTATCATGCCTTCATCCATGAAGATAAACCCATGGTGGAAAAGCAACAGGCCCGGATGGGCACCCCTGATCTATGGGCGCTCAATCCGATCCTGCTGAAGCGCGACGAGGGAGGCGTTCGGGTAAGGCGAAAGCTCGAAAAAATGATTGCCGCCGAAAACGAGCTCGAGGCGGTCGTCTAGCCGGAGGACTAGGCCATATACTTGTCAGCGCGGAGGCCTTGTCGGCGAATACGATAATATGCGGGCCGAGATGGTCGAGCAGCGCGTCGGCGATCTGCCCTCGTGCGTTCGCTCCGCGGTCAGGCCAAGCCGGATCGGGAGGCCTGGCGCGTCGATAGGCGAGCGACGCGCGGAACGTCGCTTTGTTGAACGTTTTCCGTTGATCGCCCGTCACAGTGAACAGCGTGATACCGTTTCTGGTGAAGAATATGGGACCCGACACATGCCGCACCTCGTGGTTCTCGCGCACGTCAAGGGTGAGAACCGTCGTCGGCAAAATCTTACAGAGCTGCCCAAGCCGACTGATCAAGTCTGTCGCGCAAATTGGCACGCTCGATAGCGCACGCAATACTTCGCTATGCTGCAATTGCTGATGGAAGCAATAACTGAACCCGATGATCGCGTGCTGCGCCGCGCAATCGATGCATCGATCGATTCAGTGCAGCAACCAGGCGCGCGCGCCCGCGACCGTCCTGAAATCGTCGACGGCGCGCGCGTCGCATTCGGGCGCGGCGGTTCTCACCATTTCGGCGAGCGCGCAACCCGGCCCGAGCTCGAGGACGCGTGCGACGCCTCGCTCGCGCAGCGCGTCCAGCGTGGCCGCCCAGTCGATCGCGGTCGCGACCTGCCGTGCCAGCCCGCCGATCGCGGCGGGCGGGTCGCGCACGAGGCGCTGATCGGTCGCGCTGAGGAGCTGCGCGGCCGGGCGGTTCGCCGGCGTGTCCGCCAGCGCCGCTTGAAACGGCGCAACGGCCGCGGCGAGCCGCGCGGCGAGCGCCGCGGCCCGCACCGGCAGCGCGCCGCCGCGCTGTGCGCCGGCGGCGAGCGCGGCGGCGCACAGCGCGGCCACGGCATCACGCGCCCCGCCGAGCACGAACAGGTCGCCGGGATTGACGATCGCGATCGCGCAGCCGAATCGTGCGGCGAGCGTTCGCACATGATGAAACGGCAGGCCGCGGATATAGCCGAGCCCGCCGTCGGCCCCGCCGGCAGCGTCCATCGCCCGCGCGCGCGCTTCGGTGAGCCGCAGCGTGTCGGCGACCGACCACACCCCGGCTACGCCCCACGCGGCCATCTCGCCGACGCTGTAGCCGGCGATGAGCAGGTCTCGCGGCGGCGGCCGTCCGTCGAACAGGAGGGCAGCCGCCGCCAGCGCCCGGGTCACGCACAGCAGCTGGCCGGTCCGGCTCGCGTGCAGTCCTTCGTCCGAAATCTCCTCGAGCAGCAGCTCGGGGCGGCGGCCGAGCAGCGCCGCCGCCGCATCGAGCGCCGGCCGCGCCAGCTCCTCCCCGGCGAACGCGCGCAGCATCGTCCGATCCTGATGGCCCTGACCCGAACAGAGCAGCGCCGCCGTCACTGCGACAAGGTGTCGGCGAACAGCGCCATCGCGAGCAGGTCGGCGGAGCCTCCCGGGCTCAGCCGGCGCGCGACGAAGCGGCGGTGGATGGCTTCGGCGCACGCGCGCCAGCCCGGCGCGCCGACGCCGCCCGCGGCCAGAAAGCTTCGTGCTTCGCGCCGCGCGAAGGCAAGCCCCGCCGGGCCGCCCCGGAACAGCAGGTTGGTGTCCTCGACGACGGCGATCAGCGTCAGGCAGGCGTGGACGCGCGCCGCCTCCTCTTCGCCGCCGGCGAGGCCGCGGCCCCGCCGCAGCGCCGGCAGCGCGACGTGATGGAGCGAGGGCATCCCCGCTGCCGCCTCGGCGCGGGCCCCGCCGACGCCATAGCGGCTCGCGACGATCCCGCCATGGCTGCGCGGCTCGACCGGGCCGGCCTCGATCGCGGGGCCCCAGAGATGCGCGACCAGCGCGCCGAGGCGGTGCTTCGAGCCGCGACGTTCCCGAAATCCGGCGGCGGCAGCCAGCAGGCCCAGACCGAAGATCGCGCCGCGATGCGTGTTCACGCCACCGGTCGCGACACGCATGGCCTGCTCCGCGGCGACGCCGATCGCGCGCAACCGGTCCATCGGCGCCCCCTCCCCGCCCGCAGCGGCGAGCTCGATGAAGAACGGCTCCAGCGTCCTCGCGCTGGCCGCGAGCAGGCGCGCATCCATGTCGTCGTGCGCGCCGTTGTCGAGCCGGCTGACCAGGCCCGGTTTCGGCCAGGTGTCGAGCTCCAGCAGCAGCGCGCGCGATGCGAGCCGGCCGATCGCGACGGCCTCGCCGCTGCGGCAGGCCGACGCGCGGACGGCGACGGTCAAGCGAAGACTGCCGCGCGCGGCAGCAGCGCGGCGCCGTCGAGCGACTTCGCCAGAACCTCGCCGCCGTCTCCGAGCCATTCCCGCCATTGCACCGCCGCGCCGCTCGGCGCGATCAGTTCGCCGTCGAGCCTCGGCCCGCCGCGCCGTTCGATCGCGGCAAGGCGCGCTGCCGCCGCATCGGCTGCCGCGGCGTTCTCGCACTCGACGAGCAGATCGAGGTCCGAGCGGTCGGTCAGGTAGCGAAGGCCGGTCAGATGCTGCCACGCCAGGCTGCCGAAGCACCGGATCGACGGAAAGGCGTCGGTCAAGGCGGCGATCTTGGCCTGCCACGCCCGCGGCGCGGCGGCGGCGGCGGCGTGTAGCGACGGCGGGTGGTCGCAGGCGACGATCGCGGCGGCGGGCGCGGTCAAAGCCAGGCGCGCTTTGCCCAATGCCGGCGGCAGCGGCACGCCGAGCGAGACCTCGTCCGCCGCATCGCCGCTCTGGCGCCGCCGGACGATCGTGGGCCGCCCCTCGCGCGCCCACTCGGTCAGGGCCGGGCAATTGCGAACGGCGAGAAGCGACGGCCAGAGACACGGATCGAGCCGGACGATGCCGTGCCGCCGCAGGGCCGGCGTTTCAACCATGCGCGTGCGCGAGGCGTTCCACCTCGGCGGCGATCGCGGCGGCCTTCGGCCGTCCGCCGCGCTCGCCGCCGAGCAACGCACGCGCGTCCCCCGCCGGCGCCCGTGCGAGCAGCGCCAGTAATTGCGCGTCGAGCGGACGAGCGGGATCCCAGACTTCCGCGATCGCGCCGGTCTTGACCAGGTTGGCGAGGCCGGGCGCGAAGACGGGGCTGGTCTCGGCTTTCTCCTTGAGCACCTCGACCGAAAGCTTGGTGATGCGCGCCATCGATTGCAGGTCCATCACCTCGGGATAGGCGTCCGGCAGCGCCGCCAGGGTCCCGCAGGCGAGCGCCGTCGCGATGAATGCGCCGGCCGCACTGCCGCCGTAGAGCAGGCCGACGGTCCGATGGCCCGCCCGGTCGGCCAGCCAAAGCGACTTCGCCAGATGGGCGAGCGTCTCGCTGAGGCCGAGCAGTTCGTCGCGGCGGCTCATGCGCTGGCTGCCCGAGTCGATGAGGACGAGCAGCGGACTTTCGTCCGCCAGCGCCGAGATCGTGAGAACCCGGCCCGCGAGCGCCACGGCGGCATCGGCGCCGGGGCAGGCCCGCTCCGCGATCCCGGCGACATGGACGGTCGTGCCGTCGGCCAGGCGCCCGGCGCCGGCGAGCAGCCCGCCGTCCGCCGCCGCGACATCGTTCCCGCCGGGGAACAGCGAGGCGAGAATGTCAGCGAGCGTCATTGCCGTTCTCCCGGCAGCCGTCGGCGGCGGCGATGAAGGCGTCGGGATCGAGCTCCGGAATCTCCTCAGGCCGAGCGGCGCCCAGAACCGCCCAGACGTCGCGGGCGTCGCGGGCGTCGCCGAACAGCGCCAGCCTGCGCTCCAGCCGGGCCTGCTCCGCCGCGAGGACGGCCGCGTCCAGCGCGGCGGGGCGCGATAAGGCCTCGATCGCGGCCCGCCGGAAGGCCCCGGCGTCGTCGTCGACGAACAGATCGGCGCCGCCGGTCAGATAGCGGTGCTTGCCCCCCATCGTCCGCCACACCAGCGCGCGATCACGCGAGTCGAATTCCTCCACTCCGTGGTTCGTCTCGATTACCTCGGGACCGGACACGCTGAGCCGGCCCTGCTCGGAGATCACGACCGTCGAGCAGCAGCCGGCGATCAGGCTGCCGCCGCCGTAGCAGCCGGCGCGTCCGCCGATCAACGCCACCACTCGGACGCCCGCGCCGCGCGCGTCCATGATGGCAAGCATGATCTCGCTGACGGCCACCTCGCCGGCATTGGCCTCCTGCAGCCGCACGCCGCCGGTGTCGAACGCGATCACGACGGCGCGGCGCATCCGGGCGGCGGCGCGCACGAGGCCGGTGAGCTTGGCGCCGTGGACCTCGCCGAACGCGCCGCCCATGAAGCGCCCTTCCTGGGCCGCGACGAGCACGGGTCGCCCGCCGATTTTGCCGGCGCCGACGACGATGCCGTCGTCGAATTGGCGCGGCAGATCGAACAGCGGCAGATGCGGGCTCCACTCGCGCCGTTCGGGGCCGACGAATTCGTTCAGGCGGCCGTCGTCGAGCAGGGCGGTCAGCCGCGCGCGGGCGCCAGCCTCGTGCCAGCTGAGGCTCATGCCTCGGGCTCCTCGATCAGCCGGACCCCTTGGGCGAGACGCAGGGCGACAGTGTCGGGCCGCGCGCCGCCGTCGTTGATCGCGATGCGCAAACCCCCGGCCGGCCGCCGCTCGACGAAATCGGCGATCACCGCGGCCCACAGCGCCTCGAAGCCGCGTGCCGCGGTGGCGATCTCGACGGCGCAGCGGTCCGCCGGGCCGCCCCGCTCGAGCAAAACCTCCAGATTGCCCGATGCGACGACGCCGACGATCGCCGTGGCGCGGGTCCCGCCCGCGGCGCGCGGGGCCGCCAGGTCGTAACGGAGGCTTTCCATCGTCTCGCTCTCCTCACCAGCTGCGAAAGCGGCCCGGCGGCCGATACAGTCCGCCCGAGGCGCGCACGAGATCCTTGATCGAGCGCGCAGCAAGCAGGCTGCGATCGGCGTCGAGCGGGTCGATGCCGAGGTCTTCAGGCCGCTTGATCACGCCGCGCTCGCGCAGCCGCTCGACGAGCTTGCGGTCGCGCCCCCGGCCGATCTCGGTGTAGCCGGCGATGCCGCGGATCGCGTGCTCGCGCTCATCCTTGTCGCGGCAGAGCAGCAGGTTGGCGATGCCCTCCTCGGTCACGATATGGCTCACGTCGTCGGCGTAGACCATCACCGGCGCGAGATCGAGGTCGAGCTTTTCGGCGAGGTCGAGGGCGGCGAGCCGCTCGACGAACATTGGGACGTTGGCGTCGCCGAACGTCTCGCCGATCTGCACCACCAGCTTGCGGCCGCGCCGCAGCGGGGGCGGACCGGTCGGGTCCGCTTCCTCGCCGGCCCGCAGCCACGGCTCGCTGGGATGGCGCCGCCCGCGCGCGTCGGATCCCATGTTCGGGGCGCCGCCGAAGCCAGCGACGCGATCGGCGGTCACCGTCGAGCTGTGGCCGGCAAGATCGATCTGCAGCGTCGAGCCGATGAACATGTCGCAGGCATAGAGCCCCGCCGTCTGGCAGAAGGCGCGGTTGGAGCGCAGGGAGCCGTCCGGCCCGGTGAAGAAGACGTCCGGCCGCGCGCGCAGATACTCTTCCATGCCGACTTCCGAGCCGAAGCAGTGCACCTGCTCGACCCAGCCCGCCTCGATCGCCGGGATCAGCGTCGGGTGCGGGTTGAGCGCCCAGTGGGTGCAGATCCGTCCTTTGAGGCCGAGCCGCTCGCCGTAGGTCGGCAGCAGCAGCTCGATCGCGGCGGTATTGAAGCCGATGCCGTGGTTCAGCCGGCGCACGCCATAGGGTGCGTAAAGGCCCTTGATCGCCAGCATCGCAGTGAGGATCTGGGTCTCGGTGATCGCCGCCGGGTCGCGGGTGAACAGCGGCTCGACGTGAAAGGGCTTGCCCGCGTCGACCACGAAATGCACCTGATCGCCGGGAATGTCGACGCGTGGCACCCGGTCGACGATTTCGCCCACCTGCGCCACGACGAGGCCGTTGCCAAAGCTCGCGGCCTCGACGATCGTCGGCGTGTCTTCGGTATTGGGGCCGGTATAGAGATTGCCGGCGCGATCGGCGCTGACCGCGGCGATCAGCGCGACCTGCGGCGTCAGATCGATGAAGTAGCGCGCGAACAGCTCCAGATAGGTGTGGACCGCGCCGAGCTCGATCCGGCCGCTGAACAGCATGCGCGCGATCCGCGCCGATTGCGGGCCGGAATAAGAGAAGTCGAGCCGCCGCGCGATGCCCATGTCGAACAGGTCGAGATGCTCGGGCAGCACCACGCCGGATTGAACCATGTGCAGGTCGTGGACCTTCGCCGGATCGACCGCCGCGAGCGCTGCGGCGATGACGTCGGCCTGCTTCTGGTTGTCGCCCTCGATGCACACGCGGTCGCCCGGGCGAATGACGGCTTCGAGAAAGTCCGTCAGCTCCGCTTCGGCCACCAGCTTCCCCGCCGCGAAGCGGCATCCGGACGCGATCCGTTGATCCCGCGCTTCGCGCTTGCTCGCCCAGTTTCGCATTCGACCGCGATCAAGCTCCGAGGGAAAGGAAGTCAGCCGCGATTATCTTCTCCAGCTTGCGCCGCGCGCGGACGTCCCCTTCGTCGCGCTTCGCGACGGCATCGCCTTCCGCGCGCACCGTCATGTCGTCCTGGACCATCGTGTCGCCCAATGCCGCCGGGTGGAGATAGTCGGTGCGCGCCATGTCGACGATGTTATCCGGCAGGAGCTGGCAATTCGCCTTGGCGTGCATCGTCATGCCTATCAAATTGAGCGTCATTATCGATATGATGGCGCGACGCCATGTCAAGTATGTTGATACGGTCCAGACCGCTAAACGGCATTAACTTTATCAATCGAGCCGTCGTCCTGCCGACCTAGTCGTCACAGTTATTGGTGCTACTGATGGGAATCATTGTTGGGGTGCCGCCGAAACGTTAATCCCGGACAATCGCCGCCCGCCTCGACCTTGCCCGGCGTCGACGGAAGGCTTGTCGCCGCTCGCGCTTACGGTCGGAACGATGACTGGGCGCGTCGCCGCGATCGCTGCGAGATAGGCCCCCACGGCGGCCGCCACCACGCCCGCCGCGATGCCCGGCCCGGCGCGATCCAACCACTCGCCCGTCAGCGGAAAGGCGATCGCGGCGAGCGTGATCGTGCCGATCGCCATGTTCAGGAAGCCGATCGCCGCCGCCATGATCTGCGAGGCCGCCGCTGCTCGCCGGCCCGCCGAACGCGCCAGAGTGGCGATCCACACGCCGTTCGCGCCGCCGACGACCAGCATGCCCAGGGCATAGGCGGCCGCCAGCGCGGCGACGCTGCCGGGCATGTCGAGGCGGGCAGCGGCCGCACCGATCAGCGCCGCCTGAGCAAGCGTGTCGAGCGACAGCGCCAGCAGCATGCCGACGCCGACGATCGCGAGGGGATGATCTCCGCCGCGTCCGACGATCCCGGCTTTCCAGCCGACCAGCCGCACCGCCTGTTCCGCCGGCGTTCGCCACGCGGCGCGCAGGTTCAGCGCGCCCAGCGAGAACAACACGACGCTCGAGATCAGCATGCCGGCGGTCTCCAGCCACAGCGGCAGCCGCAATCCGCCCTCGATCATCGTCGCCGCGGCGGCGCCCGCCTGGACCACCATGCCGTGACCGAGCGAGAACAGCACACCGCTGAGATAGGCGACGAGCGGACGCCGCTGGATATTGCGGCGGGTGAAGCCGTCGATGATCGTCAGATGATCGGGATCGATCGCGTGGCGCGCGCCGAGCCCGATCGCCAGCACGTAGAGCGCAAGGGCGGGATCGGTTGCGAAGGAGGGCATGCGCGCGGCCCCTGCCCTCAATATTCCTGAGCGGTCGGCCGGAACAGGATCTCGTTGACGTCGACGTCATCGGGCTGCGCGATCACGAACGCGACCATCCACGCCAGCGACGCCGCCGGGATCGCGACCGACGCATAGGCCTTGCGCATGCCCTCCGCGATCGCCGGCACGGTGACGCTGTCGATCAGCTCCGATTCGACCATGCCGGGCGAAAGGATCGTGGTGCGGATATTGTAGGGCGTCACTTCCTGCCGCAGGCCTTCGGAAAGGACCCGCACCGCCGTCTTGGTCGCCGAATAGACCGCCCCCGGAGGCCGGACCTTGTGGCCGGCGACCGAGGACACGTTGATGATATGCCCCGATTGCTGGGCCTTCATATGGGGAAGCGCCGCGGCGATGCCGTAGAGCACGCCCTTGAGGTTGACGTCGATCATGCGATCCCAATCCTCGACCTTGCCGGCCTCGAGCAGCGAGTGCGGCATGATCCCGGCATTGTTGAGCAGCACGTCGACCCGGCCGTGCAGCTCGACCGCGCGGTCGACGAGACGGACGACCTGGTCGTGCACCGCCACGTCGGTTTCCACGACGGCGCGCTCGTCGAGCTCGAGCTCTTCGGCGAGAGCGCGGAGGCGATCGATCCGACGCGCTCCGAGCACCAGCTTGGCGCCATGCTCCGCCAGATGACGCGCGGTGGCTTCGCCCATGCCGCTGCTGGCGCCGGTGATGACGACGACTTTGCCGTCGATGCCTTTGGTCATGACGTACTCCTCAAGACGCGCAGGCGGCCCGCTCGCACGCGCTGCGCGGGCCGCCGCCGTGGTTCCGTTCAGGCGATGGTGCTGTGTGGTTCGACGATCGGCGTGGTGACGGTGCCGATGCGCTCGATCTCGACCTCGACGGTGTCGCCGGGCTTGAGGAAACGTCCGAGCGCGATGCCCACGCCCGAGGGGGTTCCGGTCACGATGACGTCGCCGGGGGCGAGCGTCATGACCTGGCTGAGGTGCGCGATCAGCTTGGGGACGTTGAAGATCATGTCCGAGGTGACGCTGTCCTGCAGCGTTTCGCCGTTGACGCGGGTCATGATGCGCAGGCCCGGCGACGCCGGATCTCCGGTCTCGTCCTTGGTCACGATCGGCGTCATCGGCCCGCTCGCGTCGCTGTTCTTGCCCAGCGTCCACTGCGGCGTCTGTAGCTGATAGTGCCGCGCGCTCAGATCGTTGAACGCGAAATAGCCGAACACCCCGTCCGCCGCCTGCGCCTCGTCGACCCGAAACAGCGTCCGGCCGATCACCACGCCCAGCTCGCCCTCCCAGTCGAACTTCTCGTCCACCGCCGGCACCGGATCGCCGTCGCACACCAGCGTGTTCGCCCAGCGCCCGAATACCACCGGCACCTCCGGGATCTCCGCACCTGCCTCCGCCGCGTGCAGCTTGTAGTTGAGCCCGATGCAGATCACCCGCGCCGTCGACGGCGCCGCCGGACGCTGCCGCAAACCCGACAGCGCACCCGCACTCTCCCCCGGCTCGATCGCGCCCGAATTCTGGAGTCCGGACCAGAACGCGTCGCGCGGACCGATCCGGCGAACCTCCCCGTCCGATCCCACTACGCCGATCAATATCTCGCCGCCGTCCTCATAGCCCGCTAACCTCATCGCATTACCCTTCCATCTAGTATGTTGCCGTAAAACCCAGTTTACCTTTAGTCGGAGCGGAATCTGACCGAAACGCTTCCCAGCGTGGCGAATTCCAAGCTCGCCACGCGGCTGCGCCGCGTCACGATCTGCTGCGGGGCGAGGCTGCCGGTGATGACCACCTGCCCCGCCAGCAACTTCTCGCCCACGTCGTGCAATCCCCGCGCGATCGCGGCGACCACGATCAGCGGGCTGCCCATCGCCTCGAACCCGGTAGCGCCCGCCAGCGCCTCCCCGTCGATGCTGACGAGGCAGCCCTCGAGCCGCGGATCGAAGCCGTGGGGCCTCGTGATCTTCGAGCCCAGCACGGTGAAGCCTGCGGAATCCTTCTGCACCGCGATCATATGCTCGTAACTATAGGCCCCGTCGCGGATGCCGGGCGCGATCTGCACGACCTCGATGGCGGGCACGAAACCCTCGATCGCCGCCAGCACTTCCGTCGGCGTAAGGTTCGGCCCCTCCAGGTCGCGCTTGAGGATCAGGCCTATCTCGCTTTCGATAAACATCTCGTCGCCGTCGAGCGGCACCTCGTCGCCGTCGGCACGCATCTGCGACCCGAGCATCGTGCCGACCATCGGCCGCGGCGATCCAGGAAAGACCTTGCGCACGGCGGCGCCGGTGAACGACGCCTGGTGGCCGGCGATGCTGTCGCCTTCCGCCACCCGCCGCCGCTTGACCGCGATCTGCACCGCCAACGCCTCGCGCTGCGTGATGTCGGGCTTCAGCTTCTTGATGTCTCGCGTCGGATCGAATGCCACCCGCGGCTGCTCGATATGCGCGATCATGTCGTCGAACGTGACCAACTGCTTTCCTTCTCTTGCCTGGGACCGGGCCGCGGCGCCCGGATCAGTCGTGCCGATGAAACGTTTGCCCGCCGTCGTGACTGTGGCGACCATCGTCGTGGTCGTGGTGATGATCGTCGGGATGATCGTGACCGCCTAGCGCATAATGCTGGCGCAGCAGGTCGAAGCCATAATCGCCGCCGTTGGGGGTGCGCACGATGCTGTGGACGTGGAAGCGCGCCGGCTCCCGATTGGCGAGGAAGATGCCGCTGTGATGGTCGAACTCGATCAGCACGACCGGGCTGTGGATGCGGAAATAGAACGGATCGACCTCGTTCGCCTGTCCGATCCACGCGAAATGCGTCCGGTCGAGATAGCGTTCCACCTCGCGCAAGCGCGCGTCTGCCGGGCCGTCGGGCATGTTCTCGACGAACAGCTCCGCCAGCGTCATCACCGCGCGCTGCTGCGCGCGCCCGAGCGCGCCGACCGCAACCCCTTCGAACGGGACGATCCGATTGTCCTGGAAGGCGCCGCCCACCGCCCGCCCGTCGTCGGGATGGAAGCGGCCGGGCGGCTGATCGGCGACGAGCATCGATCCGTAGAGCCGCGCTCGCCGCTGCTCGGCGTCGGTCAGCGACTGGAACAGCGCGAGCGAGCGCGTCTCGTGCGGCTCGAACATCCGGCGCCGGCTGGGGCTCGCGGCATGATCCGGCTCGAGCCCCATGAAGACCGGCGACAGCGCCATCTGTCCGTCGACGAACAGGCAGTTGAGCGCGAGATGATGGCCGAAGAGCTGCCACCCCCAGGGTTCGACGCTCGACGGCGTGCCGAAGATCGAGAAGGTGAACGCCCAGTCGTTCAATATCTCGGTCATGTCGACCAGCCGGCCGAGGAACAGATTGTTGGCCATCACTTCCTGCGTGCGCCGGAAGCCTTCCGCCGACAGCGACGCGCGAACGACCTCGAGCGCCTGCTCGCGCAGCGCGAGGTCGAGCGACTCGAGCTCGATATGGTCGTGCCCGACGATCAACGGCGTGTTCTGCCAGTAACGCCACAATTCCGATTGCAAAGGGAATTGGACGAACTTGCGCGTTTCGGGCGGCAGCGCGTCGAGCCAGCGCGACGCCGCCTGCGCCGCGGCCGCCACCGGCGCGCCGTCGCGCTGCCGGGTGAACAGCCCTTCGATCTTCACGCCGTCGGTGGTGATGCCGGTGAACGGCAGTTTCGACAGCCGCGCCCACGGCCCGTAAAGCCGCTCGAGGAACGGCGGATAATCCGTCAGCGTGGTCTGGCACAGCGCCTTCGTGAGCGGCGGCACGACGGAGAGATCGACATATCCGGCATAGTCCTCGGTGCTCATGCCTGGCCATCTCCGCAGGCGCGCCGTCCGTGCCGCCGCGGACGCGGCAGTCGATCCGGGCGGTGACGTTCACAGCGAGACACTCTCATCGTCATAGTCCGGTTTCAGCAACCTCATGCCACGCTGCTCGTGCGAACCGCCGCTGCGATGCCGGCTATTGCGCGCGCCGCTGATCCGTGACATGTTCCTCTAGCAGACCGATCGGTCTGTCAAGCAGACTGACGGCGATTTTCTCAGTCTTTGCGCGCAGCCGAGGAAAGGCATCGCGGCAGGCTGACTTTATGGTTTTCCGATCGCAAGAAGGTGAGGTATCGAGATGTCGAGTGTGGACGTAGGCGGCAAGGTGGCCGTGGTGACCGGCGCGTCGGGTGGAATCGGCGAGGCGGCGGCAAGGGCGCTGGCGAAGGCGGGGATGAAGGTCGCCTTGTTCGCGCGCAGCGGCGACAAGATCACGGCGCTCGCCGAGGAGATCGGCAACGGCGCGATCGCCATCCCGGGCGACGTCGCCAAGCCGGAGGACGTCAAGCAGCTGTTCGCGGCCGTTGAGTCGAGCTTCGGCGGGGTCGACCTGCTGTTCAACAACGCCGGCATCGGGATCCTCGGCAAGTTCGCCGATCAGGATCCGGCCGATTGGAAGGCTCAGATCGATATCAACGTCTATGGCGTGCTCTACGTCACCCAGGCGGCGATCCCGCTCATGCGCGGTCGTCCGGGCGCGATGATCTCGACCGTGTCGAGCGTCGCCGGCCAGTACGGGCTCGAGAACTGGTCGGTCTACAGCGCCACCAAATATGCGGTGAACGGGCTGCACGACGCTTGGCGCAAGGAGCTTGCGGCCGACGGCATTCGGGTGTCGCTGATCCTGCCCGGCCCGGTCTGGACCAATTGGGGCGACAAGGTTCCCGAAGGCGCGATGCAGAAGCGCCGCGAAACGCTCCAGGCGCTTACGCCCGACGATGTCGCGCAGGCGTTGCTGCACAGCTTCGCCACCCCGCCCAACGTGCTCTTCGAGGAGATCACGATTCGTCCGCTGCTGCAGGTCTCGCCCTGAGCACTGCTGCCGGAAGGGGGCGGCCGGGCGGATCCGCCCAGGGTCGATCCGCTGTTGCGCCATCCCGCTAGCGGACCGTGTTTTCGCGGCGCTAACCGAACGAAGGACGAGCGATGCAGGCAATGGCGCTGTGCGAATGCGGCCAGCCGCTACAGCATATCGAGCGGCCCACCCCCGTGCCCACCGGCGCGGAAGTCCTGGTCGAGGTCCTGTACTGCGGCGCCGATGCGGCTCAGGTCGGGCGACGTGCGCGGCCGCCTCGTCCTGCGGACCGAGCACGCATGATCGCCCTTGACTGCGACGCGGCGGGCGCGTGAACTACGACGTCGTCATCATCGGCGGCGGCAATGCCGCTCTGACGGCCGCCGTCGCTGCGCGCGAGAACGGGGCGTCGGTGATGGTGCTCGAGCATGCGCCCGAAGCCATGCGCGGCGGCAACAGCCGGCACACGCGCAACATGCGCACGATGCACGCCGCGCCCACCTCCGTCCTGACCGAGGCCTATCTCGAGGACGAATATTGGGACGATCTGCTGCGCGTGACCGGCGGCGAGACCGACGAGGCGCTGGCCCGCATGGTCATCCGCAAGACGAGCGACGCGCTGCCGTTCATGGAACGGTGCGGCGTCCGCTTTCAGCCGTCGCTCTCGGGAACGCTCAGCCTGTCGCGCACCAACGCCTTCTTTCTCGGCGGCGGGAAGGCGCTGTTGAACGCCTATTACGCCCATGCCCGCCGGATCGGCGTGGACATCCTCTACGACAGCGAGGTGACCGACATCGAGCTGCGCGACGCGACAGTGCGCAGCCTGACCGCGACCAGCCGGGGTTTTCCGCTCCAGATACAGGCGAAGGCGGTGATCGCGTCGGCGGGCGGCTTCCAGGCCAATCTCGAATGGCTGAAGGCGGGATGGGGCGCGGCCGCCGAGAACTTCCTCATCCGCGGCACGCCTTATGCGACGGGGCGGGTACTGCGCAACCTGCTCGACCAGGGCGTCGCCTCGGTCGGAGATCCGACGCAATGTCATGCCGTCGCGATCGACGGGCGCGCGCCGAAATTCGACGGCGGCATCGTCACGCGGCTCGACTGCGTGCCCTTCTCGATCGTCGTCAACAAGCACGGCGAACGCTTCTACGATGAAGGCGAGGACGTCTGGCCGAAGCGCTATGCAATCTGGGGGCGGCTCGTCGCGCAGCAGCCCGATCAGATCGCCTACAGCATCATCGACAGCCGCAGCGAACGGCTGTTCATGCCGTCGGTGTTTCCCCCGATCAAGGCGGGCTCGATCGCCGAACTGGCGACCATGCTCGGCCTCGACCCGGCGTCTCTCGAGCGGACCGTCGCGACCTTCAACGACGCCTGCCGCGGCAACGCGAAGTTCGATTCCACGCGGCTCGACGGTCTGGCCACCCAGGGACTGACGCCGGCGAAGACGAATTGGGCGCGCGCGATCGTCGCGCCGCCGTTCATCGGTTTTCCGCTGCGGCCGGGCATCACCTTCACCTACCTCGGCGTGAAGGTCGACGAGCGCGCGCAAGTCCGGATGGAAGACGGCACGCCGGTCGAGAACCTGTGGGCCTCGGGCGAGATCATGGCCGGCAGCATCCTCGGCAAAGGCTATCTGGCAGGCTTCGGGATGGCCATCGGCACCGTCTTCGGGCGTATCGCCGGAGCGGAGGCGGCACGCTATGCAGCAAGTTAATCTGGTCGATCTGCTGCGCGCCGACGACGGCCCCCCGCCGAGCGCCGCCGAGGCCGAGGCGCGTCGTTCGATGGAGGTGTGCAACGCCTGCCGCTACTGCGAAGGCTTCTGCGCGGTCTTTCCGGCGATGACGCTCCACCGGGAGTTCGCGTCCGGCGATCTCACCTACCTCGCCAATCTCTGCCATAGCTGCCGGGGCTGCTATTATGCGTGCCAATATGCGCCGCCGCATGCGTTCGGGATCAACGTCCCCAAGGCGCTCGCCGAGCTGCGCAACGAAAGCTACGCGCGCTTCGCCTGGCCGGGCGCGCTGGGCAAGGCGTTCGAGCGCAACGGCGTCGTCGTATCGCTCGCGATGGCGGCGGGCATCTGCGCGGTCTTCTTCGCGACTACCCTCGCCTGGGGTTTCGCCCCATTGATCGGCATCCACCCCGACGTACCGGGCCGGGGCTTCTACGCGGTCGTCCCCTACGCGGCGATGGTCTCGGTAGCGTCGGCCACCTTCCTGTTCGCGCTGCTGGCAATGGCGATCGGCTTCGGCCGTTACTGGCGCGCGATCCGTGGCGAGGCCTCGCTGCGCGAACCCATGCCGCTGCTCGAAGCGCTCCGCGACGCCGCGACCCTGCGCTATCTCGGCGGCGGCGGGCATGGCTGCAACGATATCGACGAGAGCTTCTCGACGGCGCGACGACGCACCCATCACCTGCTGGCGTACGGCTTCCTGCTCTGCTTCGCCTCGACCTCCACCGCTACTGTCTACGATCATCTGCTCGGCTGGCCCGCGCCCTACCCGCTGATCAGCCTGCCCGTTCTGCTCGGCACGCTGGGCGGGCTGGGGATGACGGCTGGCGGGCTGGGGCTGCTCTGGCTCAAGCTGAAGGGCGACCACGCGCCGCAGTCGCCGAAGCTGCTCGGCGCCGACGCGGGGCTGCTCGTGCTGCTGGTGCTCGTCGCGGTCACCGGCCTGCTGCTGCTCGGGCTGCGCACCACCAGCGCGATGGGCATCGCGCTGATCGTCCATCTCGGCCTCGTGCTGAGCTTCTTCCTGACCATGCCCTACAGCAAGTTCGTCCACAGCCTCTATCGACTGGGAGCACTCGTCCGCTTCGCGCGGGAGCGCCCTCGCCCGCTGCCCTAGCCGAAGTTATGCGCATCATCGCGAAGGAGATCTCGGTGCCGTATCCGGAAATCAAGATGCTCATCGGCGGCGCGTGGCGTCGCGGGCAGAGCGGCGCCGTGATCCTCAACCCCGCCGACGAGAGCGAACTGGGGCACTTGCCCCAGGCGACGCCGCAAGACCTCGACGATGCGCTCGCGGCGGCGGCCGAAGGTTTCCGTGCGTGGCGCGATACCGCGCCCGCGCGGCGAGCGGCGATCATTCTCGAAGCCGCGCGGCTGTTGCGCGAACGCGTCGAAGAGGTGGCGCTCGCGATGACGCTCGAGCAGGGCAAGCCGATCGCGCAGTCGCGGATCGAGGTGCTGCGCGCCGCCGACATCATCGCATGGGACGCGAACGAAGGCCTGCGGGCCTATGGCAGGATCATTCCCGCGGAGCCGGGCATGCGGCACAGCGTGGTGCGCGAGCCGATCGGCCCGGTCGTGGCGCTGTCGCCGTGGAATTTCCCGGTCAGCGCGCCAAGCCGCAAGATCGCCGGCGCCTTGTCCGCAGGATGCTCGGTCATCGTCAAGCCCGCCGAGGAGACGCCGGCCGGCTGCTTCCTGCTGGTGAAGGCGTTCGTCGACGCCGGCTTGCCCGCGGGCGTGCTCAACCTGGTTTATGGCGACCCCGGGCCGATCTCGGCGCATCTCGTCGCCAGCCCGATCACGCGGCTCCTGACGTTCACCGGCTCGGTTCCGGTCGGCAAGCTCCTCGCCGCGCTCGCCGGGCACCATATGAAGCCGGCCATCATGGAGCTTGGCGGACATTGCCCGGTGATCGTCTGCGACGACGTCGACCCCGTCGCGGCCGCCGACGCCTCGGCGGCGTCGAAGGCGCGCAATGCCGGGCAGGTATGCGTCGCGCCGACGCGCTTCTTCGTCCAGTCGGCGATTTACGACCGCTATGTCGCGCGCTTTGCCGAGCGCGCCGGCGCGATGAAGCTTGGCGACGGGGCGGATCCGTCGAGCGACCTCGGGCCGCTCGCCAATCCGCGTCGCGTCGCGGCGATGACGCGGCTGGTCGAGGACGCGGTCGCCAAGGGCGCGCGCCTCGTCGCCGGCGGTACGAAGCCGGCCGGCCGGGGATTCTTTTATCCGCTGACGGTGCTCGCGGACGTGCCCGACGATGCGCTGGCGATGCACGAGGAGCCGTTCGGCCCGCTTGCGCTGATCCAGCGCTTCGACGAAGTCGAGGACGCGCTGGATAAGGCCAACAGCCTCCCGCTCGCGCTCGCCGCCTACGCCTTCACGCAGAGCGCCGATCGCGCCGCCCAGATCGCCGACCGGCTCGAATGCGGCAATCTGTCGATCAATCACTTCGTCGCTTCGCTTGCCGAGACGCCGTTCGGCGGCGTGAAGGACAGCGGTTACGGCCGCGAGGGCGGGACCGAGGGTCTGTCCCATTACACCACGGTCAAGAACATCTCGCACAAGACGCGGCCGCTCGCGGCCTGAGCACCGAACAATAGGCGCCGGCGCCTGCCCTGCCCCGTTGCATCGAGGAATGTCTAATGAAGATCGGGTTTATCGGACTGGGCGTGATGGGCGAGCCGATGTGCCGCAATCTCGCCCGCAAGGCCGGCGGCGGCATCGTCGCTTTCGACCGGCAGCCCGAGCCGCTCGCCCGGCTGGCGCCGTTCGGCGTCGCCGCGGCCGGCAGCCTGGGCGAGGTCGCGGCGGCCGCCGACATCCTGCTGCTGTCGCTGCCCAGCGGCCAGCACGTGTCCGAGGTGTGCCGCGGCGCGGACGGGCTCGTCGGCCGGGTCCGTCCCGGCGCCACCATCGTTGATCTTGGTACGACGTCGGTCGCGCTGACGCGCGAGCTGGCGGCGCTCTTCGCCCAAAAGCAGGTGCAGTTCGTCGACGCGCCGATCGCCCGGACGCGGCAGGCCGCGGAGGAGGGCACGCTCAGCATCATGGTCGGCGCGAGCGACGCGGGCTTCGCCCGGCTCCGGCCATTGCTGGCGCACATGGCGTCGGACATCACGCATTGCGGCGAGGTCGGAACGGGCCAGATCGCCAAGCTCATGAACAACATGGTCCTCGTGCAGACGGTCGTGGCGCTTGCCGAGGCGCTGGCCACGGCGCGCCGCGCGGGCATGGACGGTGCGGTCCTCTTCGACGTTCTCGGCAAAGGCTCGGCGGACAGCTTCGCGCTGCGCAACCACGGCATGAAGGCGTTGCTGCCGGGCCAATTCCCCGAACGCGCCTTCTCCGCCCGCTACGCCCTAAAGGATGTGCAATATGCGCTTGAGCTCGCGCGCGACAATGATATCCGGCTGAACGCCGCCGAACTGGCGTGCGGTTTGCTCGAGGAGGCGATCGCGGCAGGCGACGGGGATCTCTATTGGCCGGTGATCGGGCGGGTGGTGGATGCCGATGCGTCGGCTCGCGCGACCTTGGCGAGCGGATCATGAGCTGGTCGGTCTACGCCCTGCGCTACGCCCATCGCGAGGCGCTCGCACGCGATCATTTCATCGTCGCGCCCGACCCGCACGATGCGCCGATGGCGATGGACTATTTCGTCTGGCTGCTGCGCGACGGCGATCGGGAAATCCTCGTCGACACCGGCTTCAGCGAGGCGACCGCGGTTCGCCGCAACCGCAAGCTGACGCGCCCGGTCGCTGCGGCGCTGCGCGACATCGGGTCCGATCCGGACCAAATCGAAGACGTGATTATCACGCACCTTCACTACGACCACGCCGGCAATCTCGACCTTTTCCCGCGCGCCCGCCTCCATTTGCAGGATCGCGAAATGGCGTTCGCGACCGGTCGGCACATGCTGGCGTCATGCGTCCGCCACGCCTTCGAGGCCGACGACGTCGTGACGATGGTACGCGCCGTCTATGCCGAGCGCGTCGTCTACCACGACGGCGACGGGGAGGTCGCGCCGGGGGTGACGGTGCACCTCGTCGGCGGGCACACGGCGGGGCTTCAGATCGTCCGCGTCGAGACCGAGGCAGGGCCGATCGTGCTGGCGAGCGACGCCTCGCACTTCTACGCGAACATGGGCCTCGGCCGCCCCTATCCGATCGTCTTCAATTTGGGGGAAATGCTCGAGGGCTGGAAGATGGCGGTTGCGCTCGCGGGCGGAGAACCCTCGCGCGTCATCCCCGGCCACGACCCGGCGGTGCTCGAACGCTTCACCGCGCTGCCGGGGTCGAACGGCGAAACGGTCCAGCTTCATCTCGAGCTGCGGGCGTGACGCGGTCCCGGCCGGCCGCCGATGAAGAACGGCGCGATCCCGGCATGGATCAAGAGCCGGTCGAGCCCGACGCGTCGGGCGGCGTGGCAGCGGTGGACCGCGCCTTCTCGATCGTCGCCGCCGTCGAAAGCGCGAACACGCCGATCGGCTTGTCCGAGATCGCGCGGCGTACCGGCTTGTATAAGAGCACGATCCTGCGCCTGATGGTGTCGCTTGAGCGGGCCGGTTACATCACCCGGTTGAGCGAAGCGCGCTACGGGCTTGGCCCGGCCGTCTGGCGGCTTGGCCTCGCGTATGAGCGATCCAACCCGTTCAAGACGCATATTGAGCCGCTGCTGCATCACCTGGTCGACAGCGGCACCGAAAGCGCGTCGTTCCACATCCGCGCCGGACCCGACTCGCGCCTCTGTCTGCTGCGCGTCGACTCGCACCACGCGACGCTCGACCGCGTACAGGCCGGCGGCGTGCTCCCGATGAGGGGTGCAGCCGCGACGATCCTGGCCGAGTTCGAGCACGGATACCGCCCCACTGCCGAGAGCAGGATCGCTCTTTCTTACGGTGAGCGAGACCCGGCCTGCGCCGGCTTGGCCACACCGGTGTTCGGCGCGGGGGACCAGCTTCAGGGCGCGCTGTCGCTGTCCGGGCCGCGCGAACGCTTCACGGACGAGACGGTGGCACGGATGCGCGACCTCTTGCTTCGATCCGCTGAACGCGCGACGCTGGCGCTCGGCGGATCGTCGTTCGCGTCCATCGAAGAGACGAGCTTGTAAGCGAAAAATTGGCCTTCGGGATACAACCCATAGCCGACGTTTATGCGCGCGAGAATGATCGGCGGCCGGCGGCACCTCGGTTTGCGGCCAAGATTGCGCAATGCATTCGCTGCGGCCACCACGCTGGCAGCAGGCGGTCGGTACTGGGAGATCACGGCCGTTATCCAGACGGACGGTTTCAGCAAATCGGCGGACCGATGACAGGGGAGAAAGATGTACGACCTATCGCAGGTGAATTGGCGGGCGGGGCTTCCGATCATCGCATTCGCCGACGCCGCGGCGTTCGACGTCTGGCTGGCGGCGGAGCCACGCGCGTCCAAGGGAATTTGGCTCCGGTTGGCCAAGAAGGCTTCCGGGCTCGCCGGCGTTTCGAAGGCGGAGGCGGTCGACGCAGCGCTTTGCCACGGCTGGATCGATGGCCAGCAGGACAAGTATGATGAGGCGAGTTGGCTGGTGCGTTTCACTCCGCGCCGGCGGACCAGCCGCTGGTCGCAGGTCAACCGGGCGCGCGCGCTCGCGCTGATCGACGCCGGTCGCGTCCGGCCGGCGGGGATGGTCGAGATCGATGCGGCGCGGTCCGACGGGCGATGGGATGCCGCTTACCCGCCGGCGAGCACGGCGCAGGTGCCGGCGGATCTGCAGGCGGCACTCGACGCCTCGCCGCGCGCAGCCGCCCTCTTCGCGGGCTTGAAGGGCAAGCGCTACGCTCTCCTCCATCGGATCGCGAACGTGAAGCGCGACGCAACGCGAGCGAAGCTTATCGCCCAATTCGTCATGGCGTCCGAGCAGCCGGACGGCGAGCCCGCCGATTGATCCGCAGGTATCAGACCGGCTCATCGATCCAGGTCAACGCGGTGCCGCGGTCAGAGAAGAAACGGATGCCTTGGTGGGTCGACACGCGCAGGATCTGCATCTTGACCAGGCTGCCACTCATCACCATGGCCAGCTTGTCCGACGGCCCGAACAAGTGATTCAGCTCCGCGGCGGCCGTCATGACTTCCTGGCTCTGGACCGACGCGTCGTGCATCTCCACGACCATCTTGGCCCGGCCGAACCGCCGACGGCTTACGGCGACGACCTGACGCACACGATTGATATAATCACGCACGTCGTCGAGGTTCCAGAAGCCTTGAATCCGCACACTCGACACGCCGCTCGCTTCGTCGAATTGCAGGACGAAAGGCGGCTCTTTCATAGCCCGAGGAATTGGTAAAGGTATCCCTGTTTCCGTCATCCCAGCCTCGCAAACGCCACACCGGATTAGGCGTCAAAGATAAACGTTGGCTTAGCAGCGAACGGGGCACAGAGCGCAGGCGGTACCCCTGGGTCGGCGCGCCGCTCCAGCACTCCACACATTGACGGCGGGTCCGCCGAGCGACGTTTCCATGTAGCGCTCGCTCATGTCCAGGCCGGTCCTGCGCATCGTCTCGATCACCTGTCGAACGCGGCATCTGTCGCTACCGCCGCCGCAACGCCGACGCGGGCGATCGTTGACAAGCGCCGAGCCCGCCCGCTAAGCGCCGCCCCCTACCCCGTGCCCAGATGGCGGAATTGGTAGACGCACCAGCTTCAGGTGCTGGCGATCGCAAGGTCGTGGAGGTTCGAGTCCTCTTCTGGGCACCAGGCATCCGTTGCGGAGGTACGCAGCCATAGCGCCTAGCGAGGATCGTCGCCGCATCACTTACCAATCTAGCTCCAGCGGTTTCAGTGGATTGCCGACGAGGCCGCTGACCATCGCCGCCAGGATCTGTGTCGCCGGCCAGACTTTAGCTAGCGGACCGACCAGCCGGTCGCGGGCCAAGGGAAGCAGGCGGCTGTCCGATTGGTACACCGGCGTGAACAAAGCGCTCATCAGCTGATAGATGCGGACGTGACGTGCGCGCATACGGACGGCTGCGGTCAGCCCGTCGGCGACGCTCGTCTCCCGGCGCAACGCCAGCGCCAGCGCGTAAGCGTCGAGCAGCGCCATGTTGGCGCCCTGACCGAGCTGCGGGCTTGCCGAATGCCAGGCATCGCCGATATGAATCATTCCCGACGCTGCGGACGTGGAAAGCGTGCGGTGTGCGTAGCGGGCAAAGGTCAGCTGATCGGCATCCGCGATTTGGTCGAGGAACGGGAGGGTGGCCGGCCACAGCCTGGCGACGTCCGCCTTCCACGCGTCAAGACCGTGTGCCCGCCATGCATCCAGACGATCCGCGCGCAGCGACCAGAAGAACGCTGTCTGCTCCCGCGTCGATGCCGGAGGAATGCCGATGGGAAGGACACCCGCCATCACGCTCGCACGGTCATAACGCTGCTCGAGCGCCGCCCCGTCGAATCCGGCGTCGGACGGCCAATCCAGAGTGGCCCATAGCGCGCCATACGCCAGCGCTTGTCCGGTGCGCGGCGCCAGCGGCGTGTTCGTTCCGAGCGCGTCGACGATCAGATCGAACGGTCCGGCTTGCCCGTCGTTGTGGAAATGCAAGGTGCGCCGTCCGTCCGTCCCAACTTCGCTCGCGGCGATCGTCCTACCGGTGTCGATGGAGATATTTTCCGCCCGCACCGCATCGAACAGAATCCCGAACAGCGTCGCGCGGTGGGTACCCAGCCCGAAGGCTTCCTCGCCGAGGGCCGAATAGCGCACGTCGAGTACGGTGCGCCCACCGGCCTGCCCGAACAGCCGCTCGATTCGCGCGCTGCGCGCGATGAGCTGCTGGTCGAGGCCGAGAGCGCGCAAGACAGCGCGGCCGGTGGGTTGAACCATAAGCCCCGAACCGATCGGATGCGGCGATTCGAACCGCTCGAACAGGCGGACCCGATGCCCGTCACGGTGGAGCAGCAACGCCGCGGCGAGTCCGCCCGGACCGCAACCGGCCACCGCGATATCGAGAGGCCTCAGCGCGTCGCTCCGGCGAAGGCCCAGCGCAGCGTACCGGCCATTCCGGCGGTGAAGCCGTGCACCAGCGGACGGCCCAACCCGGACCCTCGAAGTCGGTGCATGCGGCGAGCCCAGTCGGGCAACAGGTCGATCGCCGCGCGCATGACGATGGCTTGCGCCGGCGCCACGACCAGAGAGGGGGCGGGCTGCTCCAGCACCTTGCGCGCCACTTCCCGCGTACGATGGTTCGCGACGAGCTTCGGGCGGATGGAAGCGATCAACGTTTCTGCCTCCTCGCGGCTCTCCGGGACGGGATCGGCATCCAAGGCGCGTGCGATCTGTGCGAATTCGCGGAAATAAAGATCCTGATCTGCAGGGCTCATGTCGGGTTCCCCGTATTGGATCCATGCGTCGAGGAAGCTCACGGCTTCGGTCACATGAACCCAGGCCAGCAAATACGGATCGGTCGCGGCATAGGAGGCACCATCGGGCAAGGTGCCAACCACGCGGGAATGGACATTTCTGACGCTTGCGATCGCCGCGTCCGCGGCGCTCCGCTCGCCGAACGTGGTGAGGGCGATGAAGCGTGCGGTGCGGCGCAGGCGCCCCAACATGTCGTCGCGGAACGTCGAGTGATCCCAAATGCCTGCCAGCGCCGAGGGATGGAGCATCTGGAGCAGCAGCGCGGTCACGCCGCCGACCATCATCGTCGTGACGTCGCCATGAACGCGCCAGATTACCGATCCCGGTTCGAACAGCGCCTTGTTCGACCGGGCCACCGGCTGCTGGCCCCGCGCGCGGTCATTGAATATCCCGCGCACTCGAGAGACCAGTGCGTGGCGGACAGGGGACAGGAACAGCAATTATTGGCCTATTGGATCGGGCGCCGAGACGCGCGAATTTCGCTCATGGTCTACGACGGGCAGCCCTTAGTTTGCCACCACGATCTTTTATGTTTGAATGCGCGAACCCCTGACAGCTGCACTCAATCGCCGTCGGTCTTGCCGTAAGCCGTTTCGGGCAGGGTCAGCAGCAAAGGGACGACGCACAGCGCCACAACGGCGATCATCGCCCCCGGCACCATCGGCCACCCGGTGGCGCTCATCATTAGATGCGCCAGGAACGGGGTCAGGCCGCCGAACAGCGCCGTGGCCGTCGTCGCACCGAGCGCGAGGCCGCTGAGCCGTCCCTCGCCGGGGAATTGCTCGGCCGTCGCCACCGCGCCGACCGCGCTGACCGCCCCACCGAGGCCCGCCAGGACGACCGCCCCGGCCAGCGCCGCTGCAAATGCCCCGCCGGCCATCAGGTGGAACATCGCCAGCGGCAGCACCGCGCCGCATCCGCCCAAGACGACCAGGACGGGCTTGCGCCCGAACCGGTCGGACAAGGCTCCGGTCAGCGGAGTGACGAGGATGACCACCACCGCGGCGATGGTGGCGAGCCCCAGCGAGTCGCTTTCGCGCATCGCCCCGGCCGAGGTCAGAAACGCGGGGACGTAGGTTATTCCGACATAATAAGTGATCGATCCCAGCGCGGAGATCGCCAAGCCCCGCCAGATAGCCGCGCGATGATTGGCAAGCGCATGGCGAATCGGGCTGCGGGGCACCGTCCCGTCCGCTCGCTGGCGTTCGAAGTCCGGGGATTCCTGCATGCCGGACCGGGCAATCCAGACGATCGCCGCCATCGCCGCGCCGACCACGAAAGGTATCCGCCAGCCCCAGGATTCCAGCTCCGCCGCCGTCAGCGACGCCACCGTCACGGCGGAAATGCCGACCGCCAGCAAGCCCCCGATCTCGCTCGCCGCGGAAGCCGAAGAAGTGACGAGCCCACGCCGATGCCGCGGCGCGCCTTCCAGCAGATAGGCGACGACGCCGGTATACTCGCCGCCCACCGCAAACCCCATGAGGCAGCGAAGCAGCAGC
>CAXTMX010000019.1:29014-39388 GCA_964245585.1 uncultured Sphingomonadaceae bacterium
AGCCAGCCCGCCGCGGGTCCGATCTGGGCGTAGGTCGGCAGCGCGGCGGTGGCGAGCATCGCCAGCGACATGATCGCCATCGAAAGCAGCATGGTTCGACGCCGCCCGTAACGATCGCCGATGTGCCCGAAGACGACCGCGCCGAGCGGGCGCATGAGATAAGCGACGGCGAAGCCGGCGAGCGTGTCGATCAGGGATGCCTTGCCGCCGCCGAAGAAAACCCTCGACAGCACGGTGGCCACATAGAGGTACAAAGTGAAGTCGTACCATTCGACGATCGTCGAGAAGGCGGCGACGGCCATGGAGCGGGCCGAGATCGTCGAAGTCGCCTCGCCCCTGCCCGTCATCGTCGCCGTCCCCCCAAAGCAGCGTCGGTCCCGCGTCCGGCGGATGCCGCGCCGCCGGTCTAGGCGGCTTTCAGCCGGCGGGGTAGCGTGACGCCTTGATAATATCGGGCAACGGGAACCGCGTGACATAATCCTGCGCGACCGAGCGATCTCCCGTCAGCCGGACAGATCCGTCGGCCAACGCGTCGGCCAACGGCCGGCCGCCATAGATCACGGCCGCGATCGCCCGTGGATCGGCCTCGAATATCACCTCGGCCTCCGCCGGGTCGCCGCGCCGGATGGCGATCGCGTCGGGCGTCAAGGTCGCGACGAAAGTTTCCCGCTTCAGGCGAAACCCGACCGTTCCTCGCATTCCTCCGGCATACATCGTGCGCGCCGACATCATCAGCGAGGCGGCGGAGAGCGGCAGGGTCGGATCGTGCTGAGGCGAGCGCACCGCCCAGCGGCCGAGTTCCTGGATCGCCTTCTCGCTCTCATAGCCCCAAGGGGTCAGCTCGTAGACCTGCACATTGGCGGGCGGCGGCAGCAGGCGCCGTCCGAGGACCCCGGCCCGCCTGAGCCCGTCGAGCCGCTGGGTCAGCAGGTTGGCGCTGATTCCATTAAGGCTCGCTTTCAGTTCGCCGAAGCGGCGCGGACCGAACATGAGCTCGCGCACGATCAGCAGCGACCACCGCTCGCCGACCAGCTCCATCGCCATCGCGGTGCCGCAGGCGTCGTCATACCAGCGCTTCGCACCGCCTTCCGCGCCGCTGATCATTTTAGATAACTTCATGGTTGCTTTTAATAACCAGAATGCGCATGAAGTCAAGGAAATCGATTACCCGAGTCGAAAGCGAAGGATGATATCGATGGAACAGATGATTTTCGTGAACCTGCCGGTGACCGATCTCGACCGCGCCAAAGCGTTTTATGCCGCGATCGGTGCGCTGAATAACCCGCAGTTCAGCGACGCCAGCGCGGCGATGATGTCGTTCTCCACAGCGGTGAACGTGATGATCCTGACGCACGAGCGCTTTTCGTCCTTTACCAGCCGCCGGATCGTCGACGCCCACTCCCAGGCACAGGTGCTTCTCGCGCTGAGCCGCGAGGATCGGGCGGCGGTCGACCGGACGGTCGGCCAGGCGGTCGCCGCCGGCGGCGCCGCCGACCCTAATCCCACGCAGGAATTTGGCGAAGTGATGTACGGCCGCAGCTTCGCCGATCCCGATGGCCATATCTGGGAAGTGATGTGGATGGACGTCGCAGCGATGAGCGCACAGCCCGTCGCAGCCTGAATCCCGAGCTTGGATCCTGATCAACCGACCAAGGAGAGTTTCGATGAACGCTGTCGCTTTCTCTGCAGCCGCCCCCGATCGCGTGAGCCGCTCCGTATGGGCGGGCCGCGCGCTCAGTGCGCTCGCAGTGCTGTTTCTCGCCATGGATGCCGCCGGCAAGCTGTTCGTGCCCGACCTGATGATCGCCAACAGCCCGCCGCTCGGCCTGCCCGCGGACCCTGCTTTCTATCGCCTGCTCGGCGCGATCCTCGCGATCTGCACTGCTCTCTACGCTTGGCCGCGGACCGCCGTTCTCGGCGCGCTGCTGCTGACGGGCTATCTCGGGGGAGCGGTGGCCAGCCACCTGCGCGTCGGCAGTCCCTTGATCGATTTCACGCTGTTCGGCGTGTACCTCGGCGCGGTCCTGTGGAGCGGGCTCTGGCTGCGCGATTCGCGCATCCGCGCCTTGCTGCCGTTCAGCGTTTGAACTTCCGGCAGTGGATAGCTTCACGGCAACCCCAAGGAAAGGCGAGTTCTGATGGCCAACCCTCACGGCGCCCCGATCTGGTACGAACTGATGACCACCGACGCGGATGCCGCGCAGGCATTCTACGCGGACGTCGTCGGCTGGAGCATCGCGGACTCCGGCATGCCCGGAACCCGCGACTACCGCATCCTCACCGCGCCCGACGGGCTCGCCATCGGCGGGCTCATGACCTTGCCGGAGGGCGCGCCGGTCAAGCCCGGCTGGTTCGGCTATGTCGGCGTGGACGATGTCGATGCCGCGGCGGAGAAGGTGAAGCGGCTCGGCGGCAGCGTGCACATGGGGCCGCAGGACATTACCGGCGTCGGCCGCTTGGCCTTCGTCGCCGACCCGCAGGGCATGAGCTTCTACGTCATGCGCGGAGACAGCCCGGAGGATTCACAGGCGTTCGGCATGGCGCCCGGCCACTGCGGCTGGAACGAGCTCGTCACCAGCGATCACAACGCCGCACTCGCCTTCTACGGCGAGATGTTCGGCTGGGAGAGCAAGGAGGCGATGCCGATGGGCGAGATGGGCGACTATTGCCTCGTCGATCATGCCGGGCAGCGGTTGGGCGCGATGATGACTGCCGGGGCCGGCTGGCCGACCCGCTGGAGCTATTACTTCACCGTGACGTCGATCGAGGCCGCCATCGACAGGGTGAAGGCGGGCGGCGGCACCATCCACCAGGGTCCGCACGAGGTGCCCGGCGACGCGTGGGTCGTCCTCGGCGCCGACCCGCAGGGCGCGGCCTTCGCGCTCATCGGCAGCAAGTAGGGAAAGATTCAATGAGCAAGATGACGACGTGTCTGTGGTTCGATCACGGTCAGGCGCGCGAAGCGGCCGCATTCTATGCCGCGACCTTCCCCGACAGCCATGTCGGGAGGAGCAATGCCTCTCCTTCGGACAATCCCTCGACCAAGGCCGGCGAGGAACTCACCGTCGAGTTCACCGTGCTCGGCCAGTCCTTCGTCGGCCTCAATGGCGGGCCGAACTTCAAGCCCAACGAGGCGGTCAGCTTCATGGTGGTGACGGAGGATCAGCAGGAGACGGATCGCTATTGGAACGCGATCGTGGAAAATGGCGGCCAGGAAAGCGAATGCGGCTGGTGCAAGGACCGGTGGGGCTTCTCCTGGCAGATCACTCCGCGCGTCCTGCTCGAGGCGACGACTGATCCGGATCGAGCCGCCGCCAAGCGCGCAATGGAGGCGATGATGACGATGCGGAAGATCGAGATCGCCAAGATCGAAGCCGCGCGCGCGGGAGAGTCGGCGAAATGACGCCTCGGTGTTGAGCAACCCGCGAGCCTTCATCCGCATCTCGCGAGCTGCCTCCGGCTCACGAGAGTAGCGCGCAAAGAGCTTGCGGTCGTGGCGTTCGAAGTCGATAGGGCGCGGGGTTCAACAAGGGTGAACCGACGTCCATTGAGACACCAATGATCATTTCGTTTTTGCCGATTCCGACGGCGGCTTGATGACGGGATGAGCGGCTTGATCGTGACCCTGGCGGATGTGCGGCGATCCGCGGCGCGGATCGGCGACGCCGTCGAGCGCACGCCGTTCCTGCATTCCCAAACATTGTCCGAGCTTACGGGCGCGGAAGTGTGGCTGAAGTTCGAGAATCTGCAATTCACCGGCTCATTCAAGGAGCGCGGCGCGCTCAACCGATTGCTGACGCTTTCACCGGAACAGCGCGAGCGAGGGGTCGTCGCGGTATCGGCGGGCAACCATGCGCAAGGCGTGGCGCTCCATGCCCGGCGCCTCGGCATTCCTGCCACGATCGTGATGCCCGAGGGAACGCCGCGCGTGAAGGTTGCGCGCACCGCGGGGTTCGGTGCCAGGGTAGTCGTCGCCGGACGCAATTTCCAGGAGGCGAGTGCCGAGATCGGCAAGTTCGTCGACGAGGGCCTGACCTTCATCCATCCGTTCGACGACGCGCAGGTCATCGCCGGACAAGGCACCGTCGCGCTCGAGATGGTCGAGCAGGGCCCGCCGCTTGACGCCGCGGTGATCGCGATCGGCGGAGGTGGACTCATCGGCGGCATGGCGGCGGTGCTGCGCGAGCTCACGCCGGACATCGAAATCGTCGGCGTGCAGACCGAGCTTTACCCGTCGATGGCCTTGGCTCTCGGCCGCTACCAAGGCGGCGTGCCGGGCGGAACCTCGGTCGCGGAGGGTATCGCGGTCGCGACGCCGGGAAAGATCACGCTCGCCCAGGCGCGGGCGGTAGTCGACGATGTCATCGTCGTGTCCGAGGCAGCGATCGAAGACGCGGTGGCCCTGCTCCTCCAGATCGAGAAGACGCTCTGCGAAGGTGCCGGGGCAGCCGGTCTCGCGGCGCTGTTGGTCGACCCAGGGCGGTTTCGCGGCAAGCGTGTCGGGCTGGTGCTCTGCGGCGGCAATATCGACATGCGCGTGCTGACGGCCATGCTGCAGCGCCACCTCGCCCGCAGCGGCCAGCTGGTGCGCCTCAGCGTAACCACGCTCGACACCGCCGGCCTGCTCGGCGCGGTGGCGACGATCATCGGCGGGCAAGGCGGCAATATCGTCGAGGTGACGCATGATCGCGTGTTTGGCGACGCGTCGGCGCGGTCCGCCAGCATCACCTTCCAGATCGAGCTTGCAGAGGGAGAGAATGCGCAGACGATGCGGGACGCGGTAAGCGCAGCGGGGTTCCCCGCCGAGATCGTCGGCGTGACTGCTGCTCCGCCGTCGGGCCGGGACGGGATTTCCTGATGCCCGCATGCCCTGCCTCCCCTCCCGGCTGCGCCGCTTATTGACGATGACCGGCGCTCCGGTACAATTCAGAATATCACTGTTCCGGAACCTTCGTCGCGCATGCCCTCATCCGATCGTCTGGTAGCGCTCATCATCGCGCGCGCGACCACGCTGGCTTACCCCGAACTTCTGCCCGAACTTGCAGGCGCGTTGCAGGATCATGACTACAACTTCGTTCTGAAAATGATCGATCATGAGAGCGAAGCGGATGACGCGATGGCGGAGATCGCGGACAGCGGAGTCGCCGGCATCATGGCTGCGGCCCGCCCGTCCGAACATCAGCTCGCCCAAGCCATGAGAGATCAGGTGCCGCTGCTGCTGTACAATTGCCATGCCCAGGGGCCGACCGTCGATTCGGTGAGCTGCGATCACGCCGCCTGCGGCCAGACGCTCGCCACGCTGCTGCTGGAGGGCGGCCACCGCCGCTTCGGCATCATCGCCTCACCGGAAGACTCGCTTGTCGGCATGGAACGCGTCGCCGGCGTCGTCCAGCGGCTGCGGCGCAGCCGCGCATTGACGATAGAGATCGAGCCTGGCGATTACAGCTATGCCAGCGGGGCGGCCGCGCTCGACGCGCTGTTCGAGCGGATGAAACCGCGCCCGTCGGCGATCATCGCGGTCAACGACGCGATGGCCATCGGCGCGCTCGACCGCGCGCGCGATCTGCAGGTGCGCGTCCCCCGTGACTTGTCCGTGGTCGGGATCGACGGGACCCAGACTGCGCGGCTGCCCTCCTATCATCTGACCACCATGCGCCAACCGCTGCACCGCCTCGCCAGCATGGCGGTGGAGCTGCTGCTCGCGCGGATCGCGCAGCCCGATCGGCCGCCTGAGATCAGATTGTACGGCGGCGAACTGATCGCGGGCCGCACCGCGCGGCTCGAGCGGCCGGTCCGCCGTCCACCGCCCAAGCTCGTCGCCAGCCGCGCCGCCTGACGTCAGCCGGGGCGTAGCCGCTGCAAGGCGCGCGCTTCCGCGAAGATGTCGCGGCCAAGCTGGTCGAGCAGCTCGGGGATGTCGATGAAGATCCAGTTTTCGGACAGCAGGTCGCCGTCGCGGCGCCACCAGTCCATGACGCGTATCGTGATCGCCTTGCCGGTTGGCGCAAGGCCGAGAAAGTCGCCGCCGGTGTGCGTCGCGCGGATGCTGGGCCAGCCGGTCGAACAGGTGAACAGCCCTTCGCCGAAGCGGGCGACATGGTCGCCGCCCTTGAAGTCAGGCCAGGCCTCGTTGAACGGCGCCTCATGGTCGCGGTAGAAATTGTCGATCCCGCGCGTCGTGCCGATGCCGCCGGGGCCGTACCACATCATGTCGGGCACCCAGAAATCGTGGAAGCGCATCGTCTCGTGGTTGACGCCGTCGAACGCCCACATGCCCTCGAAGATCATCGCCTCGACGAGCTTGAGGCTCTTCTCGCCCGCGGCGGCGTCCTGGGGAGCGAGCATCAGGCCGTCCTGTTCGAGCGGCGGCGGGCATAGGCCCTCCACCCCGAGCGCGCGACGCAGCGGGTTGATGCCGAGCTGGCGGAAGACGTCGATCCAGTCGATAATGACATAGGCATCGACGATGCGGCCGTCGGCGATCGCATAAAATTCGCCGAAGCGGACATAGAGCCAGCTGTCGCTCGGCTGAAGCCCGAGCCACTCGTGCGTGAACGTACCGTAATAATAGCCGGTGGCCGAAACGAAATCGCGATCCTTGTAATGGCCCGCCATAATGATGTCGTCGCGGCGCTCGAGATCGGGCATCGCGCGCTTCATCGGTGCGAGATGGCGCGACACGATCTCGTCGAGCCCCTGCATCTGGTTGATCGGATGGCTGGCGATGTAGGCGGCATCCGGAGCGAAGATCTCGGCCGCGGCGGCCTGGATGTCGTTTGGTGCCGCGCGGGCCAACCGGCGCAAGCCCGCTAGCAGGCGACGCTTGGTCGCTGCGGGATCGTGGAACTTCATGACCGCCTCTCCTGTGCCGGGCCGCGACCACGCGTCTGCGGTAGCGCAAACCTAACAGAGTCTCCACGATTTGGAAAATTTTTGTTGCGCGGTAACCACACTTTGCAGGGAATGAGACTGCGCTGAAGGAAATCGCCGCTTTTCGGGCCAACTGGCCCGCAGCCGTCTTGTGCCCCCATCCACACCATGTTTATTCTCCAGAATCGGGAAAAAACGATTCGGTTAAAAACAGACAAAGCTTAGGAACGCCGGGTGGAACGACGAACCCTGGATCAGCAGTTGATCGAAGCAGCGGCGGCCCCGCACGACGCCGGAGCCCCGCGCGCGACCGATGGTCGCGGCGCCGCGAAAGACGGAGCGCCGATCGGCGCGCTGCGCATTCCGACCCGCCTGATGCCGACCGACTATGCGATCTCGCTGCGCAATTCGGTGCGGGGCGGGACCGACGCGATGCTGCTCAATCCCCCGAGCGAGCGGCGCCAGCCGATGCGCGGCTTCGAGGACCAGTATGTCGACATCATCGACTATATCGTCCGGATCACGCATCGCATCTGGGAAGAGAAGGATATCGGCTACATCTACGACACGTATCGGCACAACAGCCGCGTGCAGGACGATGCCGGGCTGCAATACGGCCGCGACAAGATCGTCGCCGACACCGTCCACACCGTCAACGCCTTTCCCGACATCCGCCTCTACGCCGACGAGATCATCTGGGCAGGCGACGAGGACAGCGGCTTCTTCACGTCGCACCGCACGGTCATCACCGGCACCAACACCGGCTACAGCCGGTTCGGTCCGCCGACAGGCAAGCGCATCAACGTCTGGTGCATCGCCAACTGCCTCGCCGAAGCCAATGAGATCTACGAAGAGTGGGTCATCTACAACCAGTCGTCGATGCTCCAGCAGCTCGGCTTCGACCTGTTCGAAAAGGCGCGCGAATTCGGCGATGCGCGAATTCGCGAAGCGGGCCCGCGCGTTCCGGCGTCGGAAGGGACGCGCCTGCAAGGTCAAGGCAAGCCGCGTCATATCGCCGTGCCGTCGAATGCGCAGGGCTTTGACGTCGAGGCCGAGCTGCGGCGCACGCATCATTATGCCTGGAACTGGCGCAACATGGCGGCGCTCGACCGCGTCTACGAGCCGCGCCTTATCTTCCACGGTCCGACCGACCGCGAGCTGCGCGGTCTTTCCTCGTACAAAAGCTTCATTCTCAGCATGATCGCGATGTTTCCTGACATCGCGGCGCAGGTCGATGAAATCTATTGGATGGGCAATGAGACGGACGGCATCCTCGCGTCGCTGCGCTGGTCCGCCGTCGGCACGCATCGCGGCTTCGGAGTCTATGGCAAACCGACCGGCCGGCAGGTCCGGCTCTGGGGCATCAGCCAATATCGCATCAAGAACGGCAAGATCCACGAAGAATGGATGATGTTCAACGAATTCGACCTGCTTCAGCAGATCATGGCGAGCGAGCCGATCTGATCGACCAACTGCGACGACAATAACGGCACAAGGGGACAAGGCATGCAACGCAAGCACCTCATCGGACTTCTACTCTCCGCCTCCTGCCTCCACGGAGCACCCGCCCTGGCGCAGGATCCGGCACCGGCAGCCGCACCCGCCGCCGCCGATGATGCCGGGGTCGGCGACATCGTCGTCACCGCGCAGCGCCGCGAGGAGAGATTGCAGAGCGTGCCGATCGCGATCACCGCGTTCACCCAAGAGTCGCTGACCAAGAGCGACGTTCGCGACGTGACCCGTCTCGAGCAATTCACACCGGGCCTGAGCTTCGGCCAATCGGGTTTCGACTTCAAGCCAGCGATCCGCGGCGCGGCGACAATCGACGTCGACACCAACAGCGCGACGCCGATCGGCTTCTACGTCGACGACGTTTATCAGACTCTCGCGGCAGAGGCGTCGCAGCCGTTCGTCGACGTCGCGCGGGTCGAGGTCGATCGCGGGCCGCAGGGCACCCTGTTTGGCCGAAACACGTCGGGCGGCGCGATTGCGGTCAGCAATAATCTTCCAGGTCGCGAGTTCGAGGCCGGCGTCAACCTGCTGATCGGCAATTATGACCGCAAACAGGCCAACGGCTTCGTCAGCCTGCCGCTCACCGACACGTTGGGCATTCGCGTCGCTGGCCAGTATGAAGATCGCGACGGCTATGTCAAAAACATTGCGCGACCCGGCAATGATTTGTTCGACCGCAAGTCGCGCTACATCCGCGCGACCGCGCGGTGGAAGCCGTTCGACGCGCTCGAGGTCGTGTTGCGGGGAACTTATTGGCGGGAGGGCGGCACCGGCGCGCTAGCCTATGGTTACAAAAACGGCGGCCTCTTGGTAGACACGAACACGGGTAGAGGCAGCCTGACAGGCACACCCTTCTTCTTCTACACCACCGAGATCAAAGACGGCGTGCCCGACATACCGGCGAGCGCGGCCTGCGCAACGATCGCCTGCCGCGACATCGGCGTGCTATCCTCCTCCGATCCTTACGAGTGGCAGGGTCAGTTCCGCCCCACGAGCAAGCTGACGTTGAAGGCCGTGAGCGGTCAGATCCGCTATTCGAGCGACACTTTGTTCCTGCGTTCGATCACGAGCTATCAGAAGTTCAAATACAGCAGCAATACGGGCACGAGCATCGGCCCGTCGCTTACGACTTTCTCGCAGCGGCGTGACACCAACACGGTCACGCAGGAATTCCAGATCGGCGGCGTGGAGACGAAGCCGCTGCAGTGGATCGCCGGCCTCTATTATTACCGGGATCGCGACGAGGAAGAGTTTCAGATCTTCGATCCCGGCTATTATTGCTGTGGAGCGACCCTGAACCCGACCGACTCCTATGCGGGCTATGCCCAGATTTCCTACTATATCACCGAGCAGCTGCGCCTGACGGGCGGCGGACGCTATACGATCGACAAGAGGCGGCAGAACGCACAATCCGTGTTTTACACCCTGCCGGTAACCGACCCGGCTGCCACCGCGCCGACCTCGGCCGGGCTGCAGCAGAAGTCGTTCAAGCGAGCGACGTGGCGCGCGGGCGTCGAGTATTTTGCGACTGATCGGAACCTGATTTACGCCAGCTTCTCCACAGGCTTCCGCTCGGGCGGTTTCAACTCGGCCAACCTGCAGAATTCGGCCGTCCCACCCACTTTCGGACTGGAGACGGTAACCGCCTACGAGGTCGGCTCGAAGAACCGCTTCCTCGACAACCGCGTCCAGCTCAACCTCGCGGCGTTCTACAACAGGTTCCGCAACCTCCAGGTGCCGACCACCTTCCCGCTGCCGCCGCCCAGCCTGTCGGTAGCCTCGGCGTCGCTCAATGTCGGCGCGGCGCGGGCCTATGGCCTAGAGGCGGAGGCGATCGTGAAGCCCGTGCCCGAACTGACGCTTAACGCCACCGCCAGCTTGGTCAACGGCAAGTACAAGAGCTATCGCTTCTTCGGCGCGCCGTCGCGTGTCTATCCAACCACGCAGCAGGATCTACGCGGCAACGCGCTCCCCCCCCCGCCGCGCCCCAAG
>CAXTMX010000020.1:0-287 GCA_964245585.1 uncultured Sphingomonadaceae bacterium
CGGCGAGGCGACCGGCACGGTCAAGTTCTTCAACGCGCAGAAGGGCTTCGGCTTCGTCGTGCGCGATGACGGCGGCGAGGACGTGTTCGTTCACATCTCCGCGGTGGAGCAGGCCGGGCTGACCGGTCTGGCCGAGGGCCAGCCGCTCGAGTTCACCCTGGTCGATCGCGGCGGGCGCGTCTCCGCCACCGATCTCAAGATCGAAGGCGAGCCGCTGCCGGTCGAGGATCGCGGTCCGCCGCGTGATCGCGATGCGCCGCGCGGCGGCCCCGGCGGCGCCGGGACTG
>CAXTMX010000020.1:297-38094 GCA_964245585.1 uncultured Sphingomonadaceae bacterium
GTCAAGTTCTTCAACGCGATGAAGGGCTTCGGCTTCATCCAGCGCGACGATGGGCAGCCGGATGCGTTCGTCCATATCTCGGCGGTCGAGCGCGCCGGCATGACCAACCTCAACGAGGGCGATCGGCTCGAGTTCGAGCTCGAGGTCGATCGGCGCGGCAAATATGCGGCGGTCAATCTCCAGTCCGTTCAGTAAACGCTTCCGCCTCGACGGACGGACAGCCCGGCCGCAGCGATGCGGCCGGGCTTTTTCGTGACGCCCGCCACTATCCTGCGAACGTATCGCAACAGTTTGATATCCGGAACGAACTTCGGGGCGTGTCGTTCAAAACGCGACCAACCAACCGGAGAAGCCCGATGGCCGACGATGCGATCACCCTCCTCAAGGCCGATCACCGCAAGGTCGAGGACCTGTTCAAGCAGTTCGAAGGGGCGACGCGCAGCGACCGCAAGCGCACCCTCGCCGAGCAGATCTGCCTTGAGCTCACCGTCCACACCAAGATCGAGGAAGAAATTTTCTATCCGGCATGCGAAGGCCATGTCGACGAGGATCTGCTCAAGGAGGCCTATGTCGAGCATGACGGCGCCAAGGTGCTGATCGCCGAAATCGAGGCGGGGGCCCCCAGCGACGAATTCTATGACGCCAAGGTCAAGGTGCTGTCCGAGCAGATCGAGCATCATGTCAAGGAGGAAGAGGGCTGGCTCCAAGGCATGTTCTCGCAGGCCAAGCGTGCCGGCCTCGACATGGACGCGCTCGGCACCAAGATGGCAGCGCGCAAGGCGGCGCTGGTCTCGAGCTACAAGAAGGACGGCGTACCCAAGCCCGAGACCCCGACGTTCGACAAGGTCAAGGTCTAGCTCCAGCCTTCGCACCTGGACAGCGGCGGCGATTGCGGACAATGCGGGCTCTGGAAGGAACTCGCGATGACGCGTTTCACCGTCAACGGCCAGCCGGTTCATTACCAGATGGATCCTGCGACGCCCTTGTTATGGGCGTTGCGCGATGCTTCCAATCTCACCGGCACCAAATATGGCTGCGGCGTCGGCCAATGCGGCGCGTGCACCGTCCATGTCGACGGTCAGGCGGCGCGCTCCTGCCGGATCGCCATCGGCGCGATCGAAGGCAGCTTCGTCACCACGATCGAGGCGCTGTCGCGCGACCGCAGCCATGCCGTCCAGCAGGCGTGGGTCGCCGAGAGCGTGCCACAATGCGGCTACTGCCAGTCGGGCATGATCATGGCCGCCGCAGCGCTGCTCGCGCACAATCCCAATCCCGACGATGCCGCGATCGACGCGGCGATGACCAATCTGTGCCGCTGCGGCACCTATCCGCGCATCCGCCGCGCGATCCGCCTGGCGGCGCGCGTGCTTCGCGGCGACGAGGTCATCGCGGCGGCGCCGCCGCCCGCGATCGACCCCGCTGATGCCGCGCGAGCGGTCCCCGCGATCACGCCGCCCGCGCGGTAGCGCCAAGCTTTCGTTTTGCTGACAGACGAGTTCAGCGAACGCTCAGTCGTCGGATGCGACACGCCGTTCGTGGTCGGCATCGTGCCGATCGGAGAAAGGAGATTCGCGATGCGTAAGGCCATCATCGGCTTGGTGCTTGCTTCGACCCTCGTCACGCCGGCGTTTGCCCAGTGGCAGGATCGCAACGAAGTTCGTCGGGATCGGGCGGAAGTGCGCGATGATCGGCGCGAGGTGAACCGCGATCTGCGCCGCGGCGACTATCGCGAGGCGCGTGAGGACCGCCGTGAGCTGCGCGACGATCGCCGAGATCTGCGTGAGGACCGCCGCGACTGGCGTGACGATCGCCGTGACGACCGGGGGAGCTGGAACAACGGCTGGCGCAGTGATCGACGCTACGATTGGCAGCGCTACCGCACCTCCAACCGCAGCCTCTATCGCCTGCCGCGCTATTACGCGCCGCGCGGCTATGCCTATCGCCGCTATGCGCCGGGTTATCGCATCGATCCGTTCTTTTACGGCCAGCGCTACTGGATCGCCGATCCCTGGGCTTATCGCCTGCCGCCGGCCTATGGCTCGTACCGCTGGGTGCGTTACTATGACGACGTGCTGCTGATCGACATCCGCAACGGCTACATCCGCGACTCGATCAACAGCTTCTTCTGGTAAGCCGTTCCACGTTGGCCGCGCCGCGATCGCTCGCGGCGCGGCCGATGCGGTCGGCTCCGCATCGATCCGGAAAAGGGTAAACGGATCGAATCAACAACGCCGCGGAAGCGCCAAAGTTGCCATACGTTAATGTTCGATTGCTTCGGCGATCAGACGGCGGCTGTTGGCGATCCCGTAGAGCGCGATGAAGCTCCCCATCCGCGGCCCCTGGCTTGATCCGAGCAATGTCTCGTACAGCGCCTTGAACCATTCGCGCAGCGGCTCGAATCCGGCGGCCTTGCCCACCTCATAGACCTCGAACTGGATCGCCTCGCCCGTGGCGTCCTCCGGCAGCGCCGCGAGCCGCGCGTCGAGATCGCGCAGCGCCGTGGCCTCGCGCGCATTGGGCGCGCGGCGGCGCAGCGATCCGGCGACAAAATCCCGAAAATAGACCAAGGCGAAGCCGATCAGCGCGTCGAGCTCGGGATGCGTCGCGGGCGAGGCTTCGGGCACGTGGCGGCGGACGAACCCCCACAGCAGCTGCTTGTCGTCGGTCTGCGCCACCGCGACGAGGTTCATCAGCAAGGCGAAGCTGATCGGCATCCGCGCCGGCGGCACCTTGCCGCCATGAACGTGATGGACCGGATTGCCGAGCCGTTCCTTGAGCTCCTGCCCCGGATAAGCGGCGAGGAACTGATGATATTCGTCGATCGCCTTGGGGATCACCGAGAAGCTCAGCTGGCGCGCCTTCTTCGGCTCGCGATAGAGATAGAAAGCGAGGCTCTCGAGCGGCGCATAATGCAGCCATTCGTCGATCGTCAGCCCGTTGCCCTTCGATTTGGAGATCTTGCCGCCGTCCTCGTCGAGGAACATCTCGTAGATGAAGCTCTCGGGCGGCTTCGCGCCCAGCACGCGCGCGATCTTCGCACCGAGCGTGACCGAATCGGTCAGGTCCTTGCCTGCCATCTCGTAATCGACGCCGAGCGCGACCCAGCGCTGCGCCCAATCGACCTTCCATTGCAACTTGGCCTGTCCGCCGAAGATGCACTGCTCGCGCCGCGTGCCCGTCTCTGGATCGTCATAGGCGATCAGGCCGGCGTCGGCATCGAGCACCGCGATCGGCACCTGGAGCACCTTGCCGCTGGTCGGATGGATCGGGAATACCGGCGAATAAGTCCTGCGCCGCTCCTCGCCCAGCGTCGGCAGCATCACCGCCATGATCGCGTCATACCGATGCAGCACCGCCGCCATCGTCGCGTCGAACCGGCCGCTCGCGTAGCAGTCGCTCGCCGCGACGAACTCATAGTCGAAGCCGAAGTCGTCGAGGAAGCGGCGCAGCATCGCATTGTTGTGCGCGGCGAAGCTGTCGTGCGTGCCGAACGGGTCGGGCACGCGGCACAGCGGCTGGTCGAGATGCGCGTGAAGCATGTCGCTGTGGGGCAAATTGGGCGGCACCTTGCGCATCCCGTCCATGTCGTCGGAAAAGCACACCAGCCGTGTCGGCATGTCGCTGATCTCGGCGAACGCCCGGCGCACCATCGTCGTGCGCGCGACCTCCTGGAACGTCCCGATATGGGGCAGGCCCGACGGGCCGTAGCCGGTCTCGAACAGCACGTGGCCCTTGGCCGGCGTGCCGTCCGGATAACGCGCGAGCAGCTTGCGCGCCTCTTCGTAGGGCCAAGCCTTGCTGACGAGCGCCGCCGCGCGCAGCGTGGGGTCGTTTGCCATTTGTTCCGGTCTGCCTTAGGCTCGTTTCGGTCGGTTCGTTCACCGTTCGCACTGAGCTTGTCGAAGTGCTCTCCTTTCTTTTTACGAAGAAAAGGAAGGTCTTCGACAGGCTCAGCCCGAACGGCTGATAGGATGGATCGAACGGCGGCGGCAACTCTCACCAACTTGAAGCCTTGATGCGCGATCTAGTCCTCTCTTTCGCCCCGCCGCCCGAAACGCTGCTCTACGCCGCGCGTCCCGGTCTCGGCGCGCTGCCCGCAGGGACGGGGACGTGGTTCGTGCTCGGCGCGCTGCAGCTGCTGCCGCTGGCAACCTTCCTGTGGGCGATCTGGTGGCCGATGCCGCTGTCGCCGCGCGAATATGCGTTCAGCATCGGCCTCACCGTGCTGATCGCCGCGCTGGTGATCGCGGTTGTCTGGCTGCTGATCCGCCGCGCCGGGGCGAGCGCGCTCGGCGTCGCGATCGCGCCGTTCGTGCGGCTGACGGTGAGCGATCAACGCGTGCTGTGGCATGTGCCGTGGCGCCGCCTGCCGCTGATCGAGATCGGCGCCGAGCGGGTGCGCGGCGGGCTGCTCGGCGAGGTCGACGCGCGCGGACGCGGTGCGGCGGCGATCATCCTCCGGCCCGGCGACTATGCCGCCGACGCGCACGGGCTGGTCCATTTCCACCGGCTGCCGCGCGTGGCCGAGTTCGTCGACGCGCTGCGGCGGATGGCGTGAGCGGGCGCCTGCCCTTTCCCGCGCTCCACGCGACCCATGGCGGCGTGTGGATCGCCGACGTCTCGGGGGCGGTGCGCGGAGTCGGGCGCGGCGAGGCGATCGCGCGCGCCGCCGAGACGCCGATGATCCTGCTCAACGCGCCGGTGATCGGCCAACGGCTGGGCTATGCCGAGCTGTCGGGGCTCGACCTGCTCGAGCTGTTCGCGTTCGTTCATCCGGCGCGCTTCGCCGTGCCGACCCCGGCGGGAATGGCGCGCGCGCTCGATCTGTCGCCGCCCGACGACGACGCGTCCGCCGCCGGTTTCCTGCGCGAGGCCGCCGCCGCGCTGCTCGCCGAGATGGACGGGGAGTGGGCCGCGCGCGAAGGTGCCTGGACGTCGGCGCAGTCGCTCGGCCGGCTGCGCTGGCCGTGGGCGGCGGCGGTCGCCGACCGGATCGCCCGCCCGGCGCAGGCCGAGCGCTGGCTGTTCTCCAAGCTGCCCGAATGGGAGGAGGTCGCGCCGCGCCCGCAGCCGCGCACGATCCGCCTCGACCACGACGAGACGCTCGCCCGCCTCGCCCGCCTGGTCGGCGAGCAGGCCGAGCCGCGCGAGGGCCAGCGCGCTTTTGCCGCCGCCGCGCGCCACGCGTTCGCGCCGCGCCTGGCCGAGGATCGGCCCAATCTGCTGCTGGCCGAAGCCGGCACCGGCATCGGCAAGACGCTCGGCTATCTCGCACCCGCCTCGTTGTGGTCGCGCGCGGCCGATGGCGCGGTATGGGTATCGACCTACACCAAGGCGCTGCAACGGCAATTGGATCGCGAGACCGAGCGGCTGTTCCCCGATCCGGTCGAGCGCCGCGCCAAGGTGGCGGTGCGCAAGGGGCGCGAGAATTATCTGTGCCTGCTCAATCTCGAGGATGCGCTGCAGGGGGGCTTTTCCGGGCGCGCCGCGATCCTCGCGCAGCTCGTCGCGCGCTGGGCCGCCTACAGCCGCGACGGCGACATGGTCGGCGGCGATCTGCCCGGCTGGCTCCCCACGCTGTTCCGCCGCGCCGGCGCGACCGCGCTGACCGACCGGCGCGGCGAGTGCGTCTATGCCGGCTGTCCGCATTACCGCCGCTGCTTCATCGAGCGCTCGGCGCGCGCGGCTGAGAGCGCCGACCTCGTCATCGCCAACCATGCGCTGGTGATGATCCTTGCCGAGCGCCGCCGCGAGGAAGGCCGCGCTCTCGGCCGGATCGTGTTCGACGAGGGCCATCATCTGTTCGACGCCGCCGATGCGACCTTCTCGGCTGCGCTCACCGGACAGGAGGCGATCGAGCTGCGCCGCTGGATCCTCGGCCCCGAAGGGCGCGCACGCGGCCGGCGGCGCGGGCTCGCGGCGCGGCTGTCGGATGTCGCCTCCTACGACGAGGAGGGCGGGCTCGCGCTCGAGGCGGCGTCGGAGGCGGCGCGCGCCCTGCCGTCCGACGCGTGGCTCGGCCGCCTCGCCGAACGGTTGCCGCTCGGTCCGGTCGAGCGGCTGCTCGGCGCGGTGCGCGACACCGTTTATGCGCGCGCGTCGGCGCAGGACGCCGGCTACGGACTCGAAACCGAGGCGGCCGAGCTCGACGGGGGGCTGATCGAGGCGTGCGCCAGCGCGACGGCGGCGCTCGAAGCGCTGATGCGCCCGCTCGCGCGGCTGCGCCAGCGGCTCGAGGCGGTGCTCGAGACGCCGCCCGACTGGCTCGACACCGCGGCGCGCGCGCGGATCGAGGGGGCGATGGCCGGGCTGGTCACGCGCGGCCGTACGCTCGCCGCCTGGATCGCCGTGCTCGGGCGATTGGGCGGGCCGGCCGATCCCGATTTCGTCGATTGGCTCGCGGTCGATCGCATCGACGGGCGCGAATATGACGTCGGGCTGCATCGCCACTGGCTCGATCCGACGCGTCCGCTTGCCGAGGTCGTGCTCAAGCCGGCGCATGGCGTGCTCGTCACTTCCGCGACCTTGCGCGGCGGCGCGGCGGGGTGGGAGCGCGCGATCGCGCGCAGCGGCGCGGCGCATCTCGATCATCCGGCCGAGCGGTTCGATGCGGCCAGCCCGTTCGATTATGCCGCCAACGCCGAGGTGCTGATCGTCACCGACGTCAAGCGCGGCGATCTGCCCGCGCTCGCCGGCGCCTACGCCCGGCTGATCGCGGCGGCGGGCGGCGGCACGCTCGGGCTGTTCACTGCCGTGTCGCGCTTGAAGGGCGTCCATGCGCGCATCGCCGATCGGCTCGCGCGCGAAGGGCTGCCGCTCTACGCGCAGCATGTCGATCCGATCGACACCGGCACGCTGATCGACATCTTCCGCGACGACCGCCAAGCCTCGCTGCTCGGCACCGACGCGTTGCGCGACGGGGTCGACGTGCCGGGCCACTCGCTGCGGCTGGTGGTGATGGAGGCGGTGCCGTGGCCGCGCCCGACCGTGCTCCACGCCGCACGCCGCGCGATCGCCCTTCGACAGGCTCAGGGTGAGCGGGGCGGATCGACGTATGACGACCAGGTGGTCCGCGCGCGGCTGGCCCAGGCGTTCGGCCGGCTGATCCGCCGCGCCGACGATCGCGGCCGGTTCGTCCTGCTGTCGGCGGCGACGCCGTCGCGGCTGCTCGACGCCTTTCCGCCGGGCGTCGCGGTGCGCCGTGTCACGCTGGAGCAGGCGGTCGCGCGGGTCGCTTCGGGCCTTTCCACGGCTGCGCCTTTGCTGCATCAGGGGGACGCGGCCTTTTCCGGGATGTAGATGAAGACGCTGACCCTGTTCCGCCACGCCAAATCGGGTTGGGATGCCCCGGGCCTGCGCGACTTCGATCGCCCGCTCAATGGCAAGGGCCAGCGCGCCGCGCGCGTGATCGGCGAATATGCCCGCCGCGAGCGGCTCGGCTTCGATCGCGTCGCCGCGTCGCCGGCCGTGCGCGTGACCGAGACGCTCGAGCATTTCTACAAGGGCTATGGCCAGCGGCTCAATCCGGTGTGGGAACGGCCGATCTATCTCGCCGCGGTCGAGACGCTGCTCGACCTGATCCAGGACACGCCGGACACCAGCGAACGCCTGCTGCTTGCCGGGCACAACCCCTCGCTCGAGGATCTCGTGCTCGGCCTCGTTCCCGATTGCGGCGATCATGCGAGCGACCACATCGACGATAAGTTCCCGACCGGCAGCCTCGCCGAGATCGCGTTCGACGTCGATCATTGGCGCGATGTCGCCGAGGGCAAGGGCCGGCTGCTGCGCTTCGTCCGCCCGCGCGATCTCGATCCGGCGCTCGGGCCGGACGAGGGGTGATCCCGGCTTAAACCGTTCGGCCTGAGCTTGTCGAAGGCCCTTCCTTTCTGCTCGCGAGAAGGCAGGAGAGCACTTCGACAAGCTCAGTGCGAACGGTAGGAAGGTTGGTGCCTTAATCCTCTAACGCCCGCGCCAAGGCATCGCGCAGACGGAACAGTTCGGCCCGGATCGCCGCGGGCGGCGTCGGCAGCGCGGGGGGCGGGGGCGCCGCCGCGGTGCTCTCGCTCAGCACTTTCTGGACGCCGCGGATGGTATAGCCTTCGCGGTTGAGCAGCTGATCGATCCGCCTGACCAGCGCGACGTCGGCCGGGCGGTAATAACGGCGCTTGCCCGCGCGCTGGAGCGGGCGCAGCTGGCTGAAACGCGTTTCCCAGTAGCGCAGGATGTGCTGCGGCACGCCGAGCTCGTCCGATAGTTCGCCGATCGTCCTGAAAGCGTCGTCGCCCTTGGCGATGCTTTGGGCCATGCGGCCGGTCAGCCTGCCCGGGCGATGCGATCGCGCATCATGTGGCTGGCGCGGAAGGTGAGCACCCGGCGCGGCGCGATCGGCACCTCGATCCCAGTCTTCGGATTGCGCCCGACGCGCTCGCCCTTGTCGCGCAGCACGAAGCTGCCGAAGCCGGAGATCTTGACGTTCTCGCCTTCCGCCAGCGCCTCGCACATATGGGTCAGGATCTGCTCGACGAGATTAGCCGAATCCGCGCGCGACAAGCCGATATCGCGATGCACGATCTCGGCCAGATTGGCCCGGGTCATCGTTCCTGCGTCGGCCACGTTTTCGCCCCTTACCGTAAAACCCGCCACTTACGACATTATCCTGCCTGCGCGTGGGCGCAAGGCCCGTATCAATAGCGGACGACCGCCGCGCCCCAGGTGAATCCGCCGCCCATCGCCTCGAGCACGACGATGTCGTTGCGCTTGATCCGCCCGTCGCGCACCGCGACGTCGAGCGCGAGCGGCACCGACGCGGCCGACGTGTTGGCATGCTCGTCGACGGTGATGATCACCTTGGCCGGATCGAGGCCGAGCTTCTTGGCGGTCGCGTCGAGGATCCGCCGGTTGGCCTGGTGCGGCACGACCCAGTCGACCTTGCCGACGTCGATCCCGGCCGCCGCGAGCGATTCGCCCATCACCGCGGCGAGATTGGTGACCGCGTGGCGAAACACCTCCTTGCCCTTCATCCTCACCTTGCCGACCGTGCCGGTGGTCGACGGCCCGCCGTCGACATAGAGCAGTTCGTTGTGGCGCCCGTCGGCGTGAAGATTGGTCGAGAGGATGCCGCGCCCGTCCGCGCCGCCGTCGTCGGCGCGCAGCACGATCGCGCCGGCCCCGTCGCCGAACAGCACGCAGGTCGCGCGGTCCTCCCAGTCGAGGATGCGGCTGAAGGTCTCGGCGCCGATCACCAGCGCGGCGTCGGCGGTGCCGGTGCGGATCATGCTCTCGGCGACGCTGAGTGCGTAGAGGAAGCCCGAGCACACCGCCTGGACGTCGAACGCGACGCAATCGGGAATGCCGAGCGCGGTCTGTACCTTGGTCGCGGACGCCGGAAAGGTCTGGTCTGGGGTCGCGGTGGCGAGCACGATCAGCCCGATCTGCGCCGCGTCGATCCCGGCCGCGGCGAGCGCGCGTTCGGCCGCGAGCGTGGCGAGCGTCGAGGTGGTCTCGCCCTCGCCGGCGATGTGGCGCGCGCGGATGCCGGTGCGCTCGACGATCCACTCGTCGGTGGTGTCGACGGTCAGCGCGAGTTCCTCGTTGCTCACCCGCCGCGCGGGCAGCGCCGATCCGGTGCCGGCGATGGCGGCGCGCCGGGTCATTGCGCGGCCACGGCCGGCGCGTGGGCGCGGAAATTGGCGAGGTCGTCGGCGATGCGTCGGTTGAGGTCGTCGCGCACCAGCTTGGCGGCGACGCCGATCGCATTGGCGACGCCCTTGGCGTCGGCGCTGCCGTGGCTTTTCACCACGACGCCGTTCAGCCCGAGGAAGACCGCGCCGTTATGGTTGTTCGGGTCGAGATGGACCTTCATCATATGCATCGCCGGGCGCGACAGCAGGAAGCCGGCCTTCGACCGCAGCGACGAGGTGAACGAGCGGCGCAGCAGGTCGGTGACGAAGCGCGCGGTGCCCTCGGCGGTCTTGAGCGCGATATTGCCCGAAAAGCCGTCGGACACGATGACGTCGACCTGCCCGCGCGACAGCCGGTCGCCCTCGATGAAGCCGGCGAATTCCATCGACAGATAATCGGCCGTGCGCAGCGCGGCGGCGGCGTCCTTGAGCTCGTCGGTGCCCTTGAGCTCTTCGGTGCCGATGTTGAGCAGCGCCACCTTGGGCCGCGCCAGCCCCATCGCGATCCGCGCATAGGCCGCGCCCATCACCGCGAACTGGATCAGATTCTCGGTATCGCAGTCGGTGTTGGCGCCGAGATCGAGCATCACGAAATCATTGGCGCCAAGGCTCGGCAGCAAGGCGGCGAGCGCGGGGCGGTGGATGCCCGGCATCGTGCGCAGCGCGAGCTTGGCCATCGCCATCAGCGCGCCGGTGTTGCCCGCGGACACCGCGGCGCCGGCCTCGCCCGCCTTCACTGCGGCGATGGCGAGGCCCATCGAGCTGGTCTTGGCGCGGCGGATCGCCTGGCTCGGCTTGTCCGATCCGGCGATGACGTCGGTTGCGTGGGCGATCTCGACCGCAGGGATCAGCGGCCGGTGCTTGGCCAGCTCGACGCGGATCGCGGCCTCGTCGCCATAGAGGCGGAAGCTGAGATCGGGCGACTGGCGCAGGGCACGGGCGGCGCCGGCGACGATCACCGCCGGTCCTCCGTCGCCGCCCATCGCGTCGATGGCGATTCGCGGCGCTGACCCGTTCAATCGCGTCTCCTGGACAGTGACGTCAGGCTTCGATCGCGACGATCTCGCGGCCGTTGTAGAAGCCGCAGGCGTTGCACAGATTATGCGGCCGCTTGAGCTCGCCGCAATTCGGGCATTCCTGGAACGGCTCGACGCTCAGCGCATGGTGGCTGCGGCGCATGTTGCGCTTCGACGGCGAGGTTTTTCTTTTGGGGACGGCCATTGCGGCACCTGTTCCGATCGGTGAGAATGAACGCGGCAAACCGGCCGGGGGCACCGACGGCCTGATGGCCGCGGACCCTGCGGCCGGCTCGTCGCGAGCGACAGGCCCTATAGCGATCTGCGCCCAAGTTGCAAGCTTGTCGACGTTCTGCGACGCTCGACGCATCAAAGGAGAGACGGATGCTGCTGCCGATCACGCTGACCATCGCCGCCGCGGCCGCGCTGCTCAATCTCTGGCTGGCCTTTCGCACCGGGCGGCTAAGGATTTCGCGCAAGATCCTGCTGGGCGACGGCGGTGATCCGCTGCTGCTCTCGCGGATGCGGGCGCAGGCCAATTTCGTTGAATATACGCCGTTCTTCCTGATCCTGCTTGGCCTGATCGAGCTGGCCAAGGGCCCACGGACCTGGCTGTGGGCGGTCGCCATCGCTTTTATCGTCGCGCGCGTGGCGCATGCCTTCGGGATGGATCGTCCGGCGCCCAATCCGCTGCGCATGGGCGGGATGCTGGTCACCTCGCTGGTCCTCCTCGGGCTCGCCGGCTATGCGCTCGCGTTGACCTACGCCGCCGGTGGAGCACCGACGATCATCTACTGACGGCTGGATCAGGTCCGCTCGGTCAGCCGCTCGACCGACTCGCCGCTCGATTTCCCCTTCTTGCCCGAGGTCTTCGGATTGCGCGCGCTGCCCTCGACTTCCTGCTCGAGATAATCGCGGATCTCCTCGACTTCACGGTCGCACAGATGCTCGATGCCGATGAATTCGGGTCGCGCCTTGGGCACCGCGCGGAGCAACTCGTCGAGCTTGGCCTGCATCGCCGCCGCGTCGCGATTTTGCGAATTCTGGATCAGGAACACCATCAGGAAGGTCACGATCGTGGTCGAGGTGTTGACGATCAGCTGCCAGGTGTCCGAGTAACCGAACAGCGGCCCGGTCGCCGCCCAGACCACGATCAGCGCGATTGCCACAACGAACGTCAGCGGGCGTCCCGCCAGGCCGGCGATGGCGGTCGCCACTTTGGTGAAGAACTGTTCCATGAGAAGCTCCTCCACGGCGGGAAATGCGCCCGGGGGCGTAACGATGCAAGCCCGTGGCTTTACGCGGGCGCCGCCACGCGCCAACTGGCGCGATGATCGATCGCGCCGCGCCGTTCATCCTGCTCGACGACACCCGCCCCGACGGCGGCAAGGCGCGGCTGTATCGCGGCGCGCTTGGCACGATCGCGGCGCGCGCGCCCGGCGAGATCGGCCCTGCGCTCGCCGCGATGCGCGCGGCGCTGGCGGCCGGGCGCCATCTCGCCGGCTTCGTCGCCTACGAGGTCGGTGCGGCGATCGAGCCGCGCCTTGCCGCCAGCGCCCGAACGTCGTTCGACGATGAACCGCCGTTGCTGTGGTTCGGCGAGTTCGCGCGGGTCGAGCTGCTCGACGACGCCGCCGTCGTGCTGCCCGATGCGGCGGGCGGGCATTTCGCCGCGCCGCGGCCGCGCATCGCGCGTGAGGCCTATGAAGCGGCGGTCGCGCGCGCCCTGGCGCTGATCGCGGCGGGCGACGTCTATCAGGTCAACCTGACCTTCGCCGCCGAAGTGGCGGCCGCCGGCGATCCGCGCGCGCTCTACGCGGGGTTGCGTGGCGCGCAGGCGGGGTGGGGCGGGCTGCTGTTCACCGGCGCGCACTGGCTGCTGTCGGCCTCGCCCGAACTGTTCTTCACGCTGGCTGACGGCGCGATCACCGCGCGCCCCATGAAGGGCACCGCGCCGCGCGTCGCCGCCGCCGATGCGGCGCAGGCCGCGGCACTGGCTGCCGATCCCAAGCAACGCGCCGAGAATCTGATGATCGTCGACCTGCTGCGCAACGACCTGTCGCGCGTCGCCGTGCCCGGCAGCGTAGCGGTCCCGGCCTTGTTCGAGGTCGAGACCTATCCCACCGTCCATCATATGACCTCCACGGTCACCGCGCGGCTCGCCGACGGCGCCGATGCGATCGACCTGCTGGGCGCGCTGTTCCCCTGCGGCTCGGTCACCGGCGCCCCCAAGATCCGCGCGATGGAGGTGATCGAGGAGCTGGAGAATAGCGTGCGCGGCCCCTACACCGGATCGATCGGATGGCTTGATCCGGCCGGCGATGCCGCGTTCAATGTCGCGATCCGCACTTTGGTGCTGAACGAGAGGATGCTGGACGATGGGGGCAGCAGCGCCACGCTCGGCCTCGGCTCGGCGATCGTCGCCGATTCGACGCCCGAGGAGGAATGGCGCGAATGCCTCGCCAAGGGGGCTTTCGTGACGCAGGGGATGCGCCGCTTCGACCTGATCGAGACGATGCGCTTCGATGCGCTCGACGGGCTCGCCGATCTCGAGCATCATCTCGCGCGGATAAAGGCGTCGGCCGAGGCGCTCGGCTTCGCCTTCGATCGCCACGACGTACGCAACGACCTGCAGGCGGCGACCTTCCGGCTCAAGGACGACGCCCGCGTCCGCCTGCGCGTCGGGGCGAAGGGCGGCACCGCGATCGAGGTCTCGGCGCCGCCGCCAGTCCCCGCTCAGCCGGTCGCGGTGGCGCTGGCTCCCTTGCCCGTGGCGCCGGAGGATTTCCGTTTGCGCCATAAGACCAGCGATCGCGCCTTCTACGACGAAGCCCGCGCCGCGGCCGGCGCGTTCGAGGTGCTGTTCGTCGATGCGGCGGGCTTCCTCACCGAGGGCAGCTTCACCACTGTGTTCGTCGAACGCGGCGGGACGCTGCTGACTCCGCCGTTGTCGCGCGGGCTGCTGCCCGGCGTGCTGCGCGCGCGGCTGATCGAGCAGGGCCGCGCGATCGAGGCCGATCTCGTGCCCGCCGATCTTGCCGACGGCTTCCTGATCGGCAACGCGCTGCGCGGATTGATCGGCGCGAGGCTGGTTGCGGCGTCCGCCGGCCGCGCGCTATAGCCGCGCCGCACCGCACCGAAGGAATTTCCATGCGCTACAATTCGGCCGCGCTCGGCCGTATCAAGCCGTCCGCCACGCTGGCGATGAGCGCGCGCGTGCTCGAGCAGAAGCGCAAGGGCATCGACGTGATCGGTCTGGCGGCGGGCGAACCAGATTTCGACACGCCCGAGTTCGTCAAGGACGCCGCGATCGAAGCGATTCGCGCGGGCCGGACGAAATATACCAACGTCGACGGCACGCCCGAGCTCAAGGAAGCGATCGTCGCCAAGTTCAAGCGCGACAATGATCTGCCCTATGAGACGAGCCAGATCAGCGTCAACGTCGGCGGCAAGCACACCTTGTTCAATGCCTTGGTGGCGACGATCGACCCGGGCGACGAGGTCATCATCCCCGCACCCTACTGGGTCAGCTATCCCGACATCGTCGCCTTCGCCGGCGGCACGCCGGTGAGCATTCCGGCGGGCGCGGCGCAAAACTACAAGATCACCCCCGCGCAGCTCGACGCGGCGATCACGCCGGCGACGCGCTGGCTGATCCTCAATTCGCCGTCGAACCCGACCGGCGCCGCATATAGCGCCGCCGAGCTCATCGCGCTCGGCGAGGTGCTGCTGCGGCATCCGCAGGTGTGGGTGATGACCGACGACATGTACGAGCACATCATGTACGATGGCTTCGCGTTCGCGACGATCGCCCAGGCCGTGCCCGAGCTCTATGCGCGCACGCTGACCGTCAACGGCTGCTCGAAGGCCTATGCGATGACCGGCTGGCGGATCGGTTTCGCGGGCGGCCCCGACTGGCTGATCAGATCGATGTCCAAGCTCCAGTCCCAGTCGACGTCGAACCCCTGCTCGATCGCGCAGGCGGCGGCGACCGCGGCGCTCAACGGCGATCAGAGCTTTCTCGGGGAACGCAATGCGGCGTTCCAGCGGCGGCGCGATCTGGTGGTGCAAATGCTTAACCGGATCGAAGGCGTCCATTGCCCGACACCCGAAGGCGCGTTCTACGTCTATCCCGACATCTCGGGCCTGATCGGCAAGGCGACCCCGGCCGGTCTGACCATCGCCAACGACGAGATGTTCGTCGGCTACCTGCTCGACGAGGCCCGGGTCGCCGCGGTCCATGGCGGGGCGTTCGGGCTCGAGCCGGCGTTCCGGATCAGCTATGCGACGTCGGAGGAGCTGCTGACCGAAGGGTGCGAGCGCATCCGGGAGGCGTGCGCCGCGCTGCGCTGACATGGCGTGCAGCTGCGGTTAAGCTGCGGCGGCGCAAGGGAATCAAATGAAACATTATGCTCGCCTTGCCCTGCCGGCCGTCTTCCTCCTCAGCGCTTGCGCCCCCGCCTTTTCCGCCGAACAGGCGGTGCGCGTTCCTGCGCCTGCGATCGACGCCCCGGCCAGCGCGCCAAGCGAGACCGCAGTGTTCGCCGGCGGCTGCTTCTGGGGCGTCCAGGGCGTGTTCCAGCACGTCAAGGGCGTGCGCAGCGCGGTCTCGGGCTATACCGGCGGCACGCAGCGCACCGCCGAATATGAGACGGTCTCGGGCGGCGCCACCGGCCACGCCGAAGCGGTTCGCGTGACCTTCGATCCGCGCGTGGTCAGCTACGGCACGCTGCTGCGGATCTATTTCTCGGTAGTGGCCGATCCGACCCAGCTCAATGCCCAGGGTCCGGACAGCGGCACGCAATATCGCTCGGCCCTGTTTCCGACGAGCGACGCCCAGCGCCGCGTCGCGGCCGCCTACATCGCCCAGCTCGGCAAGGCCGGAATATGGCAGCGCCCGATCGTCACGCGGCTCGAGCGCGCGCAGGGCTTCTATCCGGCCGAAGCCTATCACCAGGATTATCTGACGCTCAATCCGCGCGCGCCCTATATCGTCGCGAACGATCTGCCGAAGGTGGCGGCGCTCAAGGCGTTTTTCCCCGCGCAGTTTCGCGCGGCGCCAGTGCTGGTCGGGACGAGGGGCTAAGCCGCCAGCGGAAACCTGAGCATGCGATCGGCGACGGGCACCAGCGCCTGAGCGCGCGGCCCGACCGCGCGGACGATCGCCGGGTGATGCGCATCAAGCCCCCCGGTCAGCGCGCCGAACGCGGGCAGGATCAGCTTGCTCTCGGTCGCGACGAAGCATCGCCGGGCGACCCGGCGCCCGCGATGCGTCACGCGCAATTTAGGGTGAAAATGGCCCGACAGCTCGGGGCGCGGATCGGCCGGATCGGCCTTGTGGCGCAGCAGCAGCCCGTCGACCAGCGCCTCCTCGACGATCTCGCCGCCGCAATGATCGGCCCAATTCCCCGCGTTGCCGCCGGCATCGTGATTGCCGGTGATCCAGGTCCAGCGCGTCGTGCCGGTCAGCTCGCGCAGCATTTCCTGCGCGCGCGCCGGCAACCGCTCACAGCCCTTGGCGTCGTGGAAGCTGTCGCCGAGGCACCAGATTTCCGTCGCTCCGGTGGCGGCGACCAAGGCGGTCAGATCGGCGAGCGTGGCGATGCTGTCGTAGGGCGGCAGCATCTGGCCGAAGCTGGCGAACCAGCTCGCTTTCTCGAAATGCAGATCGGCGACGAACAGCGCGCCGCGCGCCGGCCAGAACAGCGCGCCTTCGGGCAAAGCCAGCAGTTCGAGATGTGCGAACGAAAAGCGAACCATGGCGCGGCTATATGCCGCCGGCGCCTGGCCTGAAACCCCTTTTCTCGGCTCGATTGCGCCGCGCCGGCCGCGGGCATAGCCTGCCGGACGTGGGAGACGAGAGATGACCGGCATGGCGGGCGCGCTGGCGTTGCTGCTCGGTGGTGCGACGGTGGCGCTGGCGCAGTCGATCGCGCCGGAAGCCGTTCCCGCGACTGCGGAGCCCGCGCCGCTGCTCGCCGAGACAGTCGAATCGCTAGCCACCGATCTCGATCACTTCGGGCGGATGACCGTCCCGGTGTATGTCAACGGCCGCGGTCCCTTCCCGTTCACGCTCGACAGTGCCGCGGACCGTACCGTGGTGTCCGACAGCCTGGCGCGCGTGCTGGCCCTGCCGCCGGGCAGGCCGGTCATGGTCCACGACATCGCCGGAGCGCAGCTGGTCGGGACGGCGCTGGTCGCGCAGCTCAAGGTCGGTTCGCGGCAGATCGCCGACGTCGAAGCGCCGGTTCTGCTGCGCAGCGATCTCGGCGCGGTGGGGATGCTCGGGATCGACGGCGTTTCCGATCAGCGCGTGTCGATGGACTTCAAGGCGCGCCGACTGGTCGTCACCGCGTCAAACGCGGGGGAACGCAACGAGCCCGGCACGATCGTCGTGCGCGGCAAGCGCCGGTTCGGCCAGCTCGTCCTGGTCGATTCGAGTTTCCGCGGCAGGAAGATTTACGTTGTGCTCGACACCGGCTCGCAATCGTCGGTCGGCAATCTCGCCTTTCGTCGCGTCGTCACGCGCCGGATGGCGCTCGATCGGATCGATCTGGTCAGCGTCACCGGGCACAAGGCGACCGGCGACCAGGTCGTGCTGCCAGAGATCGCGCTGGGCGACGTCACCTTGCGCGAGGTGCCCGTCGTGTTCGCCGATCTGCATACGTTTCGCCGCTTCGGGATCGACCAGCAGCCGGCGATGCTGCTGGGCATGGACGTGCTGAGCGCGTTCAAGAGCGTCTCGGTTGATTTCGTGCGCAAGCAGGCACGCTTCCGTGTCAAGCGGGAGCCATGAGTCTTTCGAAGGATATCGTGATGCCCCTTCCCCATGAAGCCGTCTACGTCAGGCTCGCGCCGTCCGCGATCCACGGCATTGGCGTCTTCGCGATCAAGCCGATCCCGCGGGGGACCAACATCTTTGCGAGCGATCAGGCCGAGCTGGTCTGGATCGAGCGCGCCGCGCTCGACGAGGCCGCGCCGACGGCGGCCGAGCGGCAATTGTACCACGACTTCGGCGTCGCCGACGGGACGAGAATCGGCTGCCCGGCGAGCTTCAACCATCTGACGCCCGGCTGGTATCTGAACGAGCCGTTATCCGATGGCCTGCCCAATGTGATGGTCGATGCGCGCCTTAACTTCACCGCGGCGCGCGACATCGCCGAGGGCGAGGAACTCACGTTGCGCTACACCGAGTTCAGCGACGCGCCGGCCTAATCCTCGCGCATCGCTTCGGCGACGAGCGATTCGGCCTCGATCAGCAACGCGTCATCGGCCATGCTTTGCGCGACGCGCTCGCGCCCGATCATGATCAGCACCGGCACCGCCAGCGGCGAGACGCGCTCAAGCTCGGCGCGGATCATCCGCGGCGCGGCGTTCTCGAGGAGGTCGGCGAGCCGGCCGACGTCGGTCATGCGCGCGCGCGCGTCCTCCCACGCGGCGCGTAGCAGCAGATGGTCGGGCTCGTAGCGGCGCAGCACGTCGTAGATCAGGTCGGTCGAGAAGGTCACCTGCTTGCCCGATTTGCGCTTGCCCGGATGATGGCGCTCGACCAACCCGCCGATCACCGCCACCTCGCGGAACGCGCGCTTGAGCAAAGCCGATTGCTGCACCCATTCGACGAACTCGTGCTCGAGGATGTCGGCCGAGAACAGCGCCGCCGGATCGGGCACCGGCTTCAACGAATAGGTCGCCAGCGCATAGTCGTTCGAAACGAAGCCGAGCGGCTGCAGCCCCGCGCTCTCCATCCGCCGCGTCAGCAGCATGCCGAGCGACTGGTGCGCGTTCCACCCGGCGAAGCTGTAGGCGACCATATAATGCCGTCCGCCGTGGGGGAAGGTCTCGACGAGCAACTGGTCGGGCGCGGGCAGGATCGAGCGGCGTCCCTGCGCCTCGAGCCATTCGCGCACCTCCTCGGGAAAGCGCGGCCACTGGCTGCGGTCGCGCAGGAAGTGCTTCACGCGCTCCGCGAGGTTGGTCGTCATCGCCATGCGCGCCCCGACATAGGTCGGGATGCGCGCCGACTTGGCGGTGGCGTGGACGATCACGTCGGTCACGTCGATTTTCTCGACCTCGACCGTGATGCCGGCGAAGTAGAAGGTGTCCCCCGGGCTCAGCGTCGAAGCGAAATAGTCCTCGATCGTGCCGAGCCGGCGGCCGTTGCGGAAGCGCACGTCGAGCAACGGGACGTCGACGATAATCCCCGCGTTGAGCCGATGCTGGGTCACGAACCGCGGATGGCTGACCCGCCACCAGCCCCGTCCTGGGCCGGACGAAGGGCCGTCGGGGTCGCGCGTCAGCCGCTTGAACTTGTCGTAGGCGCGCAGCGAATAACCGCCCGATTCGATGAAGCTCAATACACGCTCGAATGTTGCAGCATCGAGTGCAGCATAAGGCGCAGCATTTCTGATTTCGGCGAGCAGATCGTCCTGCCTGAACGGCGCGGCACAGGCGCACGCCATGATATGCTGCGCGAGCACGTCGAGCGCGCCCGCGCGGAACACCTCGGGGTCGAGTTCGCCCGCCTCGATCGCGTCAAGCGCAGCGCGCGCCTCGAGATATTCGAAGCGGTTGCCCGGCACGAGCACCGCCTCGGACGGTTCGTCGAGCCGATGGTTCGCGCGGCCGATCCGCTGGAGCAGCCGCGACGATCCTTTGGGCGCCCCCATCTGGATGACGAGATCGACGTCGCCCCAATCGACGCCGAGATCGAGGCTCGCGGTCGCCACGAGCGCGCGCAGCCGCCCGTCGGCCATCGCCTGCTCGACCTTGCGTCGCGCCTCGATCGCGAGCGAGCCGTGGTGGACGCCGATCGGCAGCTTCTGGTCGTTCTCGGTCCACAGATCCTGGAAGATCAGCTCGGCCAAGCTGCGCGTGTTGCAGAACACGATCGTCGTCTTGTGCGTCTCGATCTCGGCCATCACCTGCGCGGCGGCATAGCGCCCCGAATGGCCCGACCAGGGAATGCGCCCCTCGGGGAGCAGGATGTGGATTTGCGCCGGCGCGCCCGGATCGCCTTCGACCAGGGCGATCGCGTCGATATCGCCGTCGGGCGAGAGCCAGCCGCGATAGGCGTCGGCATCGGCGACGGTTGCGCTGAGCGCGACGCGGCGCAGGGCGGGCGCATATTTCTGCAGCCGCGCCATCGCCAGCGACAGCAGGTCGCCGCGCTTGCCGGTGGCGAAGGCGTGCACTTCGTCGATCACGATCGTCTTCAGGCCGGCGAACAAGGTCGCGCTGTCGGGATGCGACAGCATCAGGCTGAGCGACTCGGGCGTGGTCAGCAGCATCTGCGGCGGGCGCACCCGCTGGCGCGCCTTGCGGTCCGACGGCGTATCGCCGGTACGCGTCTCGACCCTGATGTCGAGCCCCATCTCGGCGATCGGGCCGAGCAGGTTGCGCTGCACGTCGACCGCGAGCGCCTTGAGCGGCGATACGTAGAGCGTGTGGAGGCCGTCGCCGGGCCGCTCGATCAGTTCGATCAGGCTGGCGAGGAATCCGGCGAGCGTCTTGCCCGCGCCGGTCGGAGCGACGAGCAACGCATGGCGGCCCGCGCGCGCCGCATCGAGCATCTCGAGTTGATGCCGACGCGGCGCCCAGCCCTTGGCCGCGAACCAATCGGCGATGGCGGGGGGAAGGGGGGGAGCCGCCATATTTACGTCATCCCGACGAAAGTCGGAATCCACTGACGGCGTCTGGGATCGGCTTCAATCGTTCGCTTCCATGGATTCCGGCTTTCGCCGGAATGACGGGGATGGAAATCAAACCGCCTCGTCGCGCTTTGTCTCCTGCTCCTCCTCCGCGTAAAGCCGGCGCGTGCCTTCCTCGGTGCGCCGCTCCTGTCCCGGGGTCGCGCGATTGCGCAGCACCGCCCAGGCCAGCACGGCGAGCAATAGGATCGGCCCCGCGACGGTGATGATGTTCCATAGTCCGCCGGTCATGCTCGCCTCCTCGATCGTTACGGTATCACACGGGTAACGCAGCATCGTCCCGCCGGGTCCCGATGGAACCTTGCGGCGTGCCGATCATAGGGACTCGATGGCCCGCCTCGGCTCCTGGATCGAACCGCATCCGCACGGCATCTATATCCCCGCGGCCGACGCCTGGGTCGATCCGTCGCAGCCGGTGGCCCGCGCATTGGTGACGCACGGCCATGCCGATCATGCCCGCGGCGGCCATGGCGCGGTGCTCGCCACCCCCGAGACGCTGGCGATCATGGAATGCCGCTATGGCCCGCAGCACGGCCAGCCGGTCGCCTACGGCGAATCGCTGAAGATCGGCGAGGTCGACGTCAGCTTCGTTCCCGCCGGCCACGTCCTCGGCTCGGCGCAGATCGTGCTCGAGCACAACCCGGGCACGGGAGGCGAGCGCGTGGTCGTCTCCGGAGACTATAAGCGCCGCCCCGATCCGACCTGCGCCCCGTTCGAGCCGGTGCCCTGCGACATCTTCATCACCGAGGCGACGTTCGGCCTGCCCGTGTTCCGCCATCCCGATACTGCGGCGGAGATGGACCGGCTGCTCGCTGCGCTCCACGCCAATCCTGATCGCTGCGTGCTCGTCGGCGCCTATGCGCTCGGCAAGGCGCAGCGCGTCATCGCCGAGCTGCGCCGGCGCGGCCATGCCGATCCGATCTATATCCATGGCGCGATGCAGCGATTGTGCGATCTCTATCGCGAGTTCGGCGTCGAGCTCGGCGAGCTGCGCGCCGCGACCGGGCTCAAGGCGGCCGAGCTGCGCGGATCGATCGTGATCGCGCCGCCCTCGGCGCTCAACGACCGCTGGTCGCGCCGCCTGCCCGATCCGATCACCGCGATGGCCTCGGGCTGGATGCGCGTGCGCCAGCGCGCGCGGCAGAAGAACGTCGAGCTGCCGCTGGTCATCTCCGACCACGCCGACTGGGACGAATTGACCGAGACGCTGACCGAACTCGCGCCAAGCGAGGTGTGGGTGACCCACGGCCGCGAGGAGGCGCTGGTCCACTGGTGCATGACCCGCCAGATCAAGGCGCGGGCGCTCGAGCTGGCGGGCTATGAGGACGAGGACGATTGAGGCGGAACAAGCGCCCGGCCGGAACGTCTGAGCCCCGACAGCGCGCACCGCTGGAATGAGATCGGCACGTACGGATGCGAAGCGATGCAAAGATTTCCGGCCCGGATCGCGGGCGCGACGCGACGAGCCCATGGGCGATCCCGGCGAGGGGCTGGAAGGATGTCCTGCTGCGCACCTGGCGGGAGGCGGGCGAGGACAATATCGGCCTGATCGCCGCCGGGGTCGCCTTCTACGGTTTCCTCGCGATGGTGCCGCTGCTCGGGGCGGTCGTGCTGAGCTACGGACTGGTAGCAAGCCCGGAGACCGTCGTCCGTAACATGCAATCGCTCACTTCGGTCATGCCCGCCGACGCCGCCAAGCTGGTTGGCGAGCAGCTGCTTAATGTCGTCAAATCGTCCGAGGGCAAGAAGGGCATCGGGCTGCTGATCGCATTCGCCGTGGCGCTGTACGGGGCGATGAACGGCGCGAGCGCGATCGTCACGGCGCTCAACGTCGCCTATGAGGAGCATGAGAGGCGCGGCTTCGTGCAGCGCACTCTGCTCGCATTGACGATCACCGTCGGGGGGATTCTCGTCGCGATCCTCGCCGTCGTGGCCATTGCCGCGCTGGGACATCTCGACCAATTATTTCCCTGGGCGCCGGGCTTTCTGCTCGTCCTGGGCAAGGCGCTGTCTTATCTGCTGATGGCCGGGGCGGGCGCGGCGGCGGCGGCAACGCTTTACCGCTATGGTCCCGATCGGGCGCACGCCCGCTGGTCCTGGCTCACTCCGGGTTCGGTCGCCGCGACGATGCTCTGGCTGATCGTGACTTTCGCGTTCGGCCTCTACGTCGCGAATTTCGGCGACTATAACGCGACCTACGGCTCGCTCGGGGCGGTCGTCGTACTGCTCACCTGGATCTATCTTTCGGCCTATGCGCTCCTGCTCGGCGCCGAGCTCAATTCCGAGCTCGAGCAGCAGACCGCGCGCGACAGCACCGACGGGCCCGAAAAGCCGCTGGGCGCCCGCCGCGCGAGTGCCGCCGATACCGTCGCCCAAGACGACAAGGGCTGACCGGCGAGGGCGAGCGCGCTCAATGTCCCGCCGACAGCACCGGCTCGACCCCTGACGCCGCGAGCTGCGCGTTGATCATGCCCATCAGCCGCTCGAGCCCGGCCGCATCCTTGGCCTCGGCGCGCGCGACCAGCACGTCCTGCGTGTTCGACGCGCGCAGCAGCCACCAGCCGTCGGGCGTGTTGACCCGCGCGCCGTCGGTGCGGTTGACCTCGGCGCCTTCGGTCTCGAGCCGCGCGAGCACCTCGTCGACCACCGCGAACTTGCGCGCTTCCGACGACTGGAAGCGCATTTCGGGCGTGTTGATCATCGCCGGCATCGCGTCCTTGAGCGCGGTCAGCGAGCCGCCGAGCGCGCGCACCGCGCGGATCAGGCGCACGGCGGCATATTGCGCGTCGTCGAATCCGTAATAATCGTTGGCGAAGAAGATGTGCCCGCTCATCTCGCCGGCCAGCGGCGCATGCGTCTCCTTCATCTTGGTCTTGATCAGCGAGTGGCCGGTCTTCCACATCAGCGGCGTGCCGCCGAGTTCGGCGACGCGGTCGTAGAGCGCCTGGCTCGCCTTGACGTCGGCGATGATCGTGGCGCCCGGCTCTTCGCGCAGCACCGGTTCGGCCAGGATCGAGAGCAATTGATCGCCCCACACCACGCGGCCCTGGCCGTCGATCGCGCCGAGCCGGTCGCCGTCGCCGTCGAACGCGAGCCCGAAATCGAGCTGCTTGTCGGCGACGAGGCGCTTGAGATCCGCGAGATTCTTCTCCTCGGTCGGGTCGGGATGGTGGTTGGGAAAGGTGCCGTCGACGTCGGTGAACAGGGTGAAATGCTCGCCCGGAAGCAGCTTGACCAATTTCTCGATGACCTCGCCCGACGCGCCATTGCCCGCGTCCCAGCCGATGCGGAACGCGCCGCCGTCGTAATTCTGCAGCAGGCGCTGGACATAATCGTCGATCACGTCGGCGCTGGTCACCGCGCCGGTGCCCGTTTCCCAATCCTCTTCCGCGCCCATGCGGCCGATGTCCTGGATGTCCGCGCCGTAGAACGGCAGATGCTGGAGCACCATCTTGAAGCCGTTGTAGTCGGCCGGGTTGTGGCTGCCGGTGATCTGGATGCCGCCGTCGACCTCGAGCACCGCTTCGGCGTAATAGAGCATCGGCGTCGGCCCCAGGCCGATCCGCACGACATCGACGCCGCCGCCGGTCAGCCCCTCGATCAGCGCCGCCTCGAGCACCGGCGACGAAACCCGCCCGTCATAGCCGACCGCGACCCGCGTGCCGCCCGCCCGGCGCACGCGCGTCGCGAAGCCGCGTCCGATCGCGCGCGCATCGTCGGGGCCGAGCGTCTTTCCGACGACGCCCCGGATGTCATATTCGCGCAAGCTGGTCGGGTCGAAGATATGCGGCATGTCGGCTCCTGTCTTGAAATCCGTTCGAATTGAGCTTGTCGAAGTGCACTATTTTTCTTGCGGGATCGAAGGAACGGGCTTGGACAGGCTCAGCCCGAACGGTGCGGAGTGTCTGATGGTTTCATCGCCAGCGCTGCTCTGCCATCAGCACATCGCGCGCCTGATTGACTTGGCGCGTCAGCTCGGCCGAGCCGCCGGCATCGGGATGAACGCGCAGGATCAGCCGACGATGCGCCGCGGCGATCGCCTCGGCGTCGGCACCGTCGGGGAGCTCGAGCAGGCGCCGCGCCTCCGCTGTCGGCAGCTTATTGCGTCGCGTCTTCCACCACCACCAGCCGGCAAGGGCCAGCGCGAGCAGCAGCGGCAGGCTCATCGCTCAGGCGGCCACGATGTGCGCCGGGTCGATCGCGCGCAGCAGCGGCAGCGGCTCGGGCAGCGCGAGCCCTGCGATCATTTCGCGCAGCTCCTGCCGCGCAGCGACGTGGCTCAGTCCGGCCTCGCGGATCGCGCCGAGATCGATCAGCGTCAGACCCTTGGGAAACAGCTCGCGATAGATCACGCGCTCGCCGAGCCCCGGGATCAGGCGAAAGCCGACGCGGCGCGACAATTCGTCGAGCGCGGCGCCGACGCGGCGCATGTTCTTCGCCTCGACATGCTGGAGGCGGTTGCGCAGCACGACCCAGTCGACCGTGCCGCCGTCGCTCTTGGCGCGGGCCTTGCGCGCTTCCCACACCAGCTCGGCATAGAAGCTCGGCCGCTTGACGCGATAGGTGTCGGGGTCGACCTGGCCGATGAGGTCGAGGTCGACGAAGCTGTCGTTGATCGGCGTGACCAATGTGTCGGCCCGCGCCGCCGCGGTCACGGCGTGCGGATCGTCGCGTCCCGGCGTATCGACGACCACGACCTCGGCATCTTCGGCGAGCGCGTCGAGCCGCGACTCGATCGTCGCGCCGTGCGCCGGATCGAACACCTCGAAGCGCGGCATCGGCAGCTTCGCGCCCGTGCGCTTGATCGTCGCAGCCCGATTTTCCATGTAGCGCGCGAAAGTCTTCTGACGCGTGTCGAGGTCGATCGCGGCGACGCGCCGGCCCTGCGCGACGAGCGCGACCGCCACGTGCACCGCCGTGGTCGACTTGCCGGTGCCGCCCTTCTCGTTGGCGAACACGATATGATGGGTGCGGTCCTGGCCCATGGGTGCGGCGTCGATCTTCCTTGATTCCGGCAGCGGCGCCCCCCACAGACGCCGGCCTCGCATATCGGAGGCTACGGCCACGTGCAATTGATCCGTCGGCGCGATGCGCTCGAAGCGGCGCTTGGCGCCCTCCGCCAGAGTAGCGCGACGGTCGCGCTGGTGCCGACGATGGGCGCGCTGCACGACGGGCATATGGCGCTGGTCGCCGAGGCGCGCCGCCGCGCGGACCGGATCGTTGCCTCGATCTTCGTCAATCCCAGGCAATTCGGCGCGAACGAGGATCTCGCCACCTATCCGCGGCGCGAGCCGGCCGACGCGGCGATTCTCGCGGCGGCCGGCTGCGACTTGCTGTGGGCGCCCGCGCCCGAGGAGATGTATCCCTTCGGCTTCGCCACCACCGTCTCGGTCGCCGGGCTCGGCGATGAGCTCGACGGCGCGGCGCGGCCGGGCCATTTCGACGGAGTCGCCACCGTGGTCGCGAAATTGCTCGCGCAGGTGCGGCCCGATGTCGCCTTGTTCGGCGAGAAGGACTGGCAGCAGCTGATGATCGTCCGGCGGATGGCGGCGGACCTCGATCTCGGCGTCGCGATCGTCGGCGTGCCGACCGTGCGCGACGACCATGGGCTCGCGCTGTCGTCGCGCAACGCCTATCTTGCCGAAGACGAGCTGCGCATTGCCCGCACCTTCCCGCGCGCGCTCGGCGAGGCCGCGGCGGCGCTGGGCGGCGGGGCCGACGTCGCCGCGACGCTCGCCGCTGCGCACGAGCGGCTGCGTGCCGAGGGTTTTGACGTCGATTACGTCGCGTTGCGCGATACGGCGACCTTCGCTCCGGTCGATCGCCTCGTCGCGCCGGCGCGGCTGCTTGCCGCCGCACGGATCGGACGGACGCGGCTGATCGACAATTTCGCGGTCGATCCCGGCTGAGTCGAGCAACGCACACAGAGTCAGCGCTGCATTAACCATTTCTTTGCTCCCATTGGCCGAAGCTGCAACGGTCAACAGGGGCGGAACATGGGCCACAGTCTCAAATCCCACAATTTCCTGATCGAAAGCCGTCTCGCGGACGCCGCGCGCGGCGATCCGCAAGCCTATTATGATCTGGGCATCGCTTATTCGGCCGGCGCCGGCGGGGTCGAGGTCGATCTGATCCAGGCGCACAAATGGTTCAACCTCGCCGCGCTCGGCGGCAGCCGCCGCGGCCAGGAGTGCCGCGCCGAAGTCGCCGACGAGATGACCGCGCGCGAGATCGCCGAGGCCCAGCGCGAGGCGCGCGCCTGGCTCGCCGCGACGACCAGGCGGGCGGCTTAGGCGGCCGCAACGCATAACCCCGTTCGTCCTGAGCCTGACTTTTCCTTTGCCGTCCCCAGAACGACAGTGCTTCGACAGGCTCGGCACGAACGGCTGACTGTGGTGAGCCGAAAAACGCTTTAGTCCTTCTTGAACGGTCCCATCTCAGCGATCACCTCGATATCCGCAGCGATCGCCTCGCGCTCCATCGCCAGATAATCCGCCACAGCGCGGCGGAATCCCGCGTCGGGGATGAAATGCGCCGACCAGGTCGGATTGGGCAGATAACCGCGCGCGAGCTTGTGATCGCCCTGCGCGCCCGCTTCGACCCGCTTCAGCCCGCGCGCGATCGCCGCGTCGATCGCCTGATAATAGCAGAGCTCGAAATGGAGAAAGGGCACCTCCTCGGTCGTGCCCCAATAGCGGCCGTAAAGGGCATCCCCGCCGATCAGATTGAGCGCGCCGGCGATCGGCCGGCCGTCGCGCCGCGCAAGAATCAGCAGCAGCTTGTCCGCCATCCGCTCGCCGAGCAGCGTGAAGAATGGGCGCGTGAGATAAGGCCGGCCCCATTTGCGCGCGCCGGTGTCCTGATAGAAATGCCAGAAGGCGTCCCACTCGGCCTCGCCGATCGCGTTCCCGCTCAAGTGAACGATCTCGAGCCCTTCGACCGCGGCCGCGCGTTCCTTCCTGATCGCCTTGCGCTTGCGCGAGGCGAGCGCGGCGAGGAATCCGTCGAAATCGGCGTAGCCCTCATTGGTCCAGTGGAACTGGCGATCGATTCGGATCAGCCAGCCGGCCGCTTCGAACAAGGAGACCTCGCCCGGATCGATGAACGTGGCGTGCGCCGACGACAGGCCGTGCTGGCGCACCACCGCTTCGGCCGCGGCGATCAGCGCCGGTGCCAGCCCCGGATCGCGCGTCAGCAGCCGCCGCCCGGGCACCGGGGTGAACGGCACCGCGATCTGCAGCTTGGGGTAATAGCTCCCGCCGGCGCGCTGCCACGCGTCGGCCCAGGCATGATCGAAGACATATTCGCCGCGGCTGTGGCTCTTGGCATAGGCCGGCATCACCGCCGCGAGCCGCCCGTCGGCGCCGTCGATTGCGATCGGCAGCGGCTGCCAGCCGGTCCGTGCGGTCGCGCTGCCAGATTCCTCGAGCGCCGCCAGGAAGGCGTGGCTGAGGAACGGATTGTCGGCTCCCGCGCAGGCGTCCCAATCCGCCGCGGCGAAGCGCGCCACCCCCTGTCCGAGGCGGGCGACGATCTCGCTCATGGCTGCTCGAAGATGATCTGGTCGGCGTGCGCCAGCCCGACGCGCTCGCTGGCAGCGTCGCGCACCGTCCAGGTCAGCACCGGCAGCCCGCGCGCCCGCTGGGCGGCGGCGAAGCGGGAGGGCAGGTCGCGCACGTCATAGGCGAGGAAGTCGGGGCGCGCGCGCCACAGCGCGAGCTGCCGCCCGATCGCGCCGCGCCATCCCCGTCTGTCCTGCTCGCTGATCACGAGTCCGCGCACGATCCGCGGCGCGTGCGCGGCGAACCAACGGCTCACTTCGGGATTGAACGCCATCACCGCCGCGGCCCCGCCATAGCCCTCGAGCGCGCGGCGCACCGCCATGCACAATGGCGCGACCAGCCGGTCCGGCGCCTTGAGCTCGATCAGCAGCGGCGCGCGACCGGCGACCGCTCCGAGCATTTCGGGCAATCGCGGCAGCGTCTCGCCGGTGCCCGTCAGCCGGATCGCGGCGAGCGCGCTCGCGGGCCGCTCGGCCACCGCTCCGCGCTCCTCGGTCAGCCGGTCGAGCGTATCGTCGTGGAACACGAAGGCCTCGCTGTCGCGGCTCAGCTGCACGTCGCATTCGATGCCGTGGCCCGCGGCGATCGCCGCAGCAAAGGCGGCGCGGCTGTTCTCGATCGCGGCCCCGTCGTGCAGCCCGCGATGGGCAAAGGCCTGGCCGCTCAGGAAAGCGATCCGCCGCGGCACGGGCGGCGGCGCGAGCAGCGCATCAAGCCGGGCGAATGGCGACGATGGCATCGATTTCGACCGCGGCGCCGAGCGGCAGCACCGGCACGCCGACCGCGCTGCGGGCATGCTTGCCGGCCGCGCCGAACAGCGCCTCCATCAGCTCCGAGGCGCCGTTGGCGACCTTCGGCTGGTCGGTGAAGCGCGGGTCGGAATTGACGAAAACGCCGAGCTTGACGATCCGCTCGATCCGCGCGAGCGATCCCAGCGCGCGCTTTGCCTGCGCCACGATCATGAGCGCGCACGCCCGCGCCGCCTCGGCGCCGAAGCCGACGTCACGATCCTCGCCCAGCCGCCCGGTCATCACATCGCCGTCGCGGAACGGCAGCTGCCCGGAGATATGGAGCAGCCCGCCGGCTTCGACCGCGGGAACATAAGCGGCGACCGGTGCGGCCGGCGAAGGGAGGACGAGGCCGAGCTCGGCCAGTTTCTGTTCGATCGACATCGGTTGGCTGAAGCACTCCGGCGGGGGCAGGGTCAATAGCCACCACGTCATCCCGACGAAAGTCGGGATCCGTGGACGACGTCCGGTTCCCGCTCCAACCGATCCGCATCCATGGATCCCGGCTTTCGCCGGGATGACGAATCATCCCCGCAATTTCCCCTCGATCCAGCCGATCGCTTCGCTCCAGTCATCGATCCGCGCATGCGCGAACGGCGCGGGCGGCGCCTGCACCGCGAGCGTCGGCTCGGCGATCATGTGCAGCCGCCATACCTCGGGAGCATGCTTCGCGACCGATTCGTGGTGGACCGCGAGATCGTCGACGAACACGGCGGCAGAGGGGCGGTGCTCGGCGATCAGCCGCGCCACGGGCGCGCCCTTGCCGCCCTGGTTGCACACCACGCGATGGCGGATGTCGACCGCCTCGAGCTGCGCGACGCGATCGGCGTGGCAATGCTCGCCAAGATTGGTCAGCACCACCACGTCGGCGAACTCGGCGATCCGCGCGAGCGCCTCGCGCGCGTGCGGGACAAGCGTCTGGCGGTGCATCTCGGTGGCAAAGAAACCGTCGAGCAGCGGCCAGACCTCGGCGTGCGGCACGACCGAGCGATCGTGCCGCCGGGTCAGCGCCTGGCTGAAATCGGCGCCGTCGGGGGCGAAGTCGATCGCATGCGCCTCGTCGAGCCACGCGCCGAAATGGCTGACCATGTGCAGCAGCACCTCGTCGCAGTCGGTGATCAGCAGCGGCCGGTTCATCGCTCGAGCGCCTCGCGTGCGGTGACGATCGCGGCCGGCGCCACGCCGAGCGCCGCGGCGCAGGTGATCAGATCGGGTTCATGGTTCTCAAGGAAGCGCAGGATCGCGGCGAGCAGCTCGGGCTGCCCGACCCGCGCCCGCAGCGCCTCGGCCGAAAGGCCGGTCAGCGCGAGCAGCCGCCCGGCGCGCTCGTCGTCGGCCAGCGTCCAGCCGAGCGCGCCGAGCGCCAGCACCGCCGGATCATTTGTGTCGCGCGCCGCCATCCCCTACACCGTCGCCGGGCGCATCGAGGTGGAGACCGGGTGACCAAGCGCGTGCTGGTTGTCGAGGACAACGAACTCAACCTGAAACTGTTCTGCGATCTGCTGCGCGCGCATGATTACGTCGCCGATCCCGTGCGCGATGGGCGCGACGCGGTGGAGACGGCGCGGGCCGTCGCGCCCGATCTGATCGTCATGGACATCCAGCTCCCCCATGTCAGCGGGCTCGATCTGATCGAGACGCTCAAGGCCGACAAGGAGCTCAAGGGAATTCCGATCATGGCCGTCACCGCCTTCGCCGCGAGAGGGGACGAGGAACGGATCCGCGATGCGGGCGCCGAAGCCTATGTCTCGAAACCGATCTCCGTGACGCGCTTCATCGCGCAGGTCGAGGCGCTGCTCGGGGCGGAAGGCGAGGGCCGGAGCGCCCCGCACGTCACTTGATCTTGGCTTCCTTGAACTCGACATGCTTGCGCACGACCGGGTCGTACTTGCGGAAGCTCATCTTCTCGGTCTGGTTGCGCGGATTTTTCTTGGTGACGTAGAAGAAGCCCGTGTCGGCCGAGCTGACGAGCTTGATCTTGACGGTGGTCGGCTTGGCCATGACCGGATACCCTTCGATGCGCTGACTTGGCGGGCGCCAAGCTCGCCGGAGCCGCACCCGCGCTAAAAAATAAAGCGGCGTCGCCGCCGCTCGATAACGGCCGGCAATTGCCTGCGCGCGCCGCGCTTGTCAAGCTGGGGCGCTGTTAACGAAGCGGTAACCATCCGCGCGCATGATCCCGTTCGACAAGCGGGGGGTTCGGTTGATGCCGATCGACAGAGAGAGCCTGGCCATGGTGCGGGCGCAGCTCTGCGTCACGCTCGATCATATCGAACGCGATCTCCCGCGCTTGTCGGTCGGCGACCTCGTCCGCCGCATCCACGCCTTGCGCTGCGATGCGCGGCCCTATGGCCTTGGCCCGCTCGACCGGATTGCCGGCGGCTGCGAGGACGCGATGGCGCAGGCCGGGTCCGGCGCGATGGTCCGCGCCTACCTCGGCTCGATGCGCGAGGCGATCGGCTGCGATTGCAGAGATGCCGCCACGGGCGACGCATTCCTCGCCTCGGTCGCGGTGCGCCTCGCGGGCTGACGCCCGCCGCCGCCGCCATGGACGCGCTGCTCCTTCCATTGCTCGCCGCGGCGCTGGCCGAAATCGGCGACAAGACCATGCTGCTCGCGATCCTGCTCGCCGCGCGCTTCCGCCGTCCCGGCGCCGTGCTCGGCGGGGCCGCCGTCGCGGCGCTGGCCAATGCGGCGATCGCGGCGGCCGGTGGCGCGCTCACGGCGCCGCTGGTCGGGCATCGGGCGATCGCGCTGATGCTGGGTGTCGCGCTCGTCGCGGCGGGGGTCGGCAGCCTGCGAGCCGCCAAGGCGCCCGATCCGCTCGACCGCTGGCGCCTCGGGCCGTTCCTGACCGCCGCGCTGGGCCTGTTCATCCTCGAATTCGGCGACAAAACGCAATTTCTTGCCTTTACCTTCGCCGCGCACAATGGCGCGCCTCTGCTGACCGCGCTGGGTACGGCGATCGGGGTCGTCGTCGTCAGCATTCCGGCCGTGATCGTCGGCGATCCGCTCCAGCACCGCTGGCGTCCATTCCGTTACGGCGCTGCGGCGCTGCTCGGCGCGGCCGGACTGGTGGTCGGGCTAGGAGCACTGCGGCTGATCTAGCCGGTCGATAAGTGCGATCGGATCAATTGATTCGGCGCGCTCCGGAAAGATATGCGACAGCGGCAGACATATTTCGGAGGAGTTACCGATGGCAAAGAAGTCCAAGCCCCCGCTCGATACCCCGACCGATCTGGCGAGCAACGCGGTCGGCACCGTCGCCGACGCGCTCAACGCGATCCTGGCCGACAGCTATGCGCTCTACCTCAAGACCAAGAATTTCCACTGGCACGTCTCCGGCCCGCATTTCCGCGACTATCACCTGCTGCTCGATGCGCAGGCGACGCAGATCCTCGGCACGACCGACGCGATCGCCGAGCGCGTGCGCAAGACCGGCGGCACCACGCTGCGCTCGATCGGCCATATCGCCCGGCTCCAGCGGATCCGCGACAGCGACGCCGAGTTCGTTTCCGCCGCCGACATGCTGGCCGAGCTGCGCGACGACAATCTCGCGCTGGTCGCGTCGCTGCGCGAGGCGAAGGACATCGTCGATGCGGCCAAGGACAATGCCACCAGCGGCATCCTCGACGAATGGACCGACCTCGCCGAGGAGCGCGCCTGGTTCCTATTCGAGGCCAGTCGGAACGGCTGACGGATCGCCTCGCCGGCCGGCGCGTTGGTGCTCGACAATCACGCCAAGGAGGCTCGTCATGCTTAAGTGGGCGCTCATATTCCTCGTCCTTGGCGTCGTCGCCGGCGCGCTCGGCTTCGGCGGGCTCGGCGGGGCATTCGTCGGCATCGCCAAGTTCCTGTTCTTCGTCGCGATCGCGGTGTTCGTCGTCCTGCTGATCCTCGGCATCGTCGCGGGGAAAAAGGTCGGCGACGCGATCGATCGCTAATCCGCTTGAATCCGCGCGTCGTGGCTGCCGACTGTCGCGATGCGTGAATTCTCCACTCTGCTCGACGGGCTGGTCTATACCCGCTCGCGCAACGCCAAGCTCAAGCTGATCGCCGATTATCTCGGGGTCACCCCCGATCCCGATCGCGGCTGGGCGATCGCCGCGCTGACCGGCGATCTCGATCTTCCCGCCGTCAAGCCCGCCGCGATCCGCGCGCTCGTGGTCGAACGCATCGATCCGGTGCTGTTCGGGATGAGCCACGATTATGTCGGCGACTTCGCGGAGACGGTGTCGCTGCTCTGGCCCAAGCGCCTCGATCAGCCCGCCGAGCTCGACGATGGCTCGCTGCGGCTGTCGGCGGTGGTCGATCGCCTGGCGACGCTGGGCCGCAGCGAGGCGCCGCGCGCGCTCGCCGACATGCTCGATCATCTCGACGCGGCGGGGCGTTACGCCCTGCTCAAGCTCGCTACCGGGGGATTGCGCGTCGGCGTTTCGGCGCGCCTCGCCAAGACTGCGCTGGCGCAGGCGTTCGGGCTCGAGGTCGATGCGGTCGAGGAGGTGTGGCATGGCCTGCGCCCGCCGTATGACGCGCTGTTCGCGTGGGGCGAGGGCCGCGGCGCCCAGCCGACCCCGGCCGACGTGCCGGTGTTCCGCCCCTTCATGCTCGCCCATCCGCTCGAGGAGCTGCGCGTCGACCTTGCCGATTATGCCGCGGAATGGAAATGGGACGGCATCCGCGTCCAGATTGTCGGCATCGGCGGCGAAACGCGGCTCTACAGCCGTGCCGGCGACGATATTTCGGGAAGTTTCCCCGATGTCGCCGCGGCGTTCCGGGGGGCGGGCGTCCTCGACGGCGAGCTGCTGGTCAAGGGCGAGCATCAGGGGGGCAGCCTCGAGACGGAGGGCGCGGCGAGCTTCAACGCGCTCCAGCAGCGCCTCGGCCGCAAGCTCGTTTCCGCCAAGATGCAGGCCGATTTTCCCGCATTCGTCCGCCTCTACGACATCTTGTTCGACGGTGCCGAGGATGTTCGCGCGCTGCCTTGGATCGATCGCCGCGCTCGGCTCGAAGCGGTCGTCGCGGGGCTCGATCCGCACCGCTTCGACATTTCCGGACTGATCGCCGCTGACGACTTCGCGGCGCTCGAGGAAATCCGCGCGGGCGCGCGCGACGCCGCGATCGAAGGGGTGATGCTCAAGCGGCGCGACTCGCCTTATGTCGCCGGCCGCCGCATGGGCCTGTGGTACAAATGGAAGCGCGATCCGCTGACCGCCGACTGCGTGATGATGTACGCCCAGCGCGGCCACGGCAAGCGCTCGAGCTTCTACTCGGATTATACCTTCGGCTGCTGGACGCCGGAGGGCGAGCTGCTGCCGGTGGGCAAGGCCTATTCGGGCTTCACCGACGAGGAGCTCAAGATGCTCGATCGTTTCGTGCGCAATCACACGGTCGAGCGCTTCGGCCCGGTGCGCGAGGTCGAGAAGACGTTGGTGCTCGAGGTCGCCTTCGATTCGATCCACGAATCGAAGCGCCACAAGTCGGGCGTGGCGATGCGCTTTCCCCGCGTCAGCCGCATCCGCACCGACAAGCCCGCCGCCGAGGCCGACACGATCGCCGCGCTGCGCCGGCTGATCGCGTGACTTGCCCCGGTCCGCCGCTCCTGTTAGGGGCGCGGCAACGGCGCGAGAGCTATTTCGCGACGAACCCTTCGTGTTTGCCGATTCGAGAGTAACGACCTTATGCAGATCATCGTTCGCGACAATAATGTCGACCAGGCCCTGCGCGCGCTCAAGAAGAAGCTGCAGCGCGAGGGCGTCTATCGCGAGATGAAGCTGCGCCGTCACTACGAGAAGCCGTCCGAAAAGCGCGCCCGCGAGCGTGCCGCCGCGATCCGCCGCGCGCGCAAGCTCGAGCGCAAGCGCATGGAGCGCGACGGCAGCCGCTGAATTTTTTCCGATTACGAACGAGCGAGCGGCCATGTCGGAAGTCACTGCGGTTCCCATTCGCCCGATCGACCGGCGGATCCTCGTCACTTTGTGGATCGGCATCGCCGCCCTGATCCTGGTCGCCTTGTTCGGCGCGTGGCACGGCACCGCCAAAGCTGTCGCGCGGCAGGGCAGCCCGGCCGAATATCTCGCCTGGAACGGCAAGCGCGCCGGCGTCACCACCACCGCGTCGGGCCTGCAATATCAGATCATCAAGCCCGGCACGGGCGCGGCGCACCCGACGTTGCAGGATGTCGTGCTCGTCGCTTATGAGGGCCGGCTGCGCGACGGCAAGCTGTTCGACAAGAACGAAAAGGCGCCGCTTGAGCTCAACGCGGTGATCCCGGGCTGGAGCGAAGGGCTCCAGCTGATGACCAAGGGCGCCAAATACCGCTTCTGGATCCCGCCCGCGCTCGCTTACGGCGCGCAAGCCGCGGGGCCGATCCCGCCCAACTCCGATCTCGAGTTCGACGTCGAGCTGCTCGATTTCATCCCCGCGGCGCTGCTGCGCCAGCAGATGCAGCTGCAGGGGATGGGCGCACCGGGCGGTGGCGGCGCGCCGCATGGGCAGCTGGCGCCGGGGATGTGATCCAGCGTAAGTAGATGACCGTTCGGGCTGAGCCTGTCGAAGCCTTCTCCTTCTTCGCGAGAAGCAAGAAGGCCCTTCGACAAGCTCAGGGCGAACGGCGGTAGCCAAAGATATTTTAAGCTTTCGCCTCTTCCGCCTGCGCCTCGGATTTGCGCTCGAGCGCGACCTTCGCCATCGCCAGCAGCGAATCGGCGAAGGTGAGCCCCAGGATCCCGAACAAGGCGCCGAACAGCAGCTGCGCGCCGAGCACCAGCGCCGGGGCGAGATCGACCGAGCGCCGCGCCACCGTCGGCACGATCAGATAACCGTCGATCGCCTGGATCGACAGATAGATGCCAAGCGCCCAGAAGCCGGTCGCCGTGCCTGCGCTGAATCCGACCAGCACGGTCAGCGCGCCGGCGATGATCAGGCCGATGTTGGGCAGGAACGCGAGCAGCCCGGTGACGATCCCGAGCATCGTCGCCATCGGCACGCCGGCGAGCGACAGCAATATCGCCGAGCCGAACCCCTCGACTGCCATGCCGAGCAGCCGCCCCGCCATCAGCCGCCGCATCGTGCGGCCCATGTCGGCCATCGTTCCGTAGAAGCGCGCGCGCGTGGCGATCGGCAGCATCCAGGCGATGCCGCGCTCGTACAGCCGCGGCTCGATCGCGATGAAGATGCCGAGCACAATGATCATCGCGCCGCTCGAAAGGACGCCGAACGCCGTACCGAGCGCGGCCGTCAGCTGGCCGAACGAACCCATGATCTGGCGCCCGATCTCGCTCGCGCCGCCGCCCTGCTGGATCAGCCCCATCGATTGCGCCCAGCCGAGGATGCGCGTGACCTGCGCCGTGACGACGATCCGCATCGCCTCGGCTTGGCCCGCGATCTGCGAGCCAGAGAACCAGAACGCCCAAAGCAGGAAGACGAGCGACAGCAGGCAGACGATCAGCAGCCGCCAGCCGCGCGCGATCGGCAGGACGCGGCCCAGCAGGCGCGTGCCGCCGTCGAGGATCGCGGCGAACACCAGCCCGCCGAAGATCAGCAGCAGCGGCTGGGCCAGCAGCCAGATCAGCGCGACGCCGACCGCGACGCCGATCCACACGATCGCGCGCTTGAGCTCCTCGCGGATCAGCGGATCGCGCAGCTCGTTGGGGCCGGGCTGCTCGGCCGGGCGCGCTGCGCGTCGGGTCATGGCATGGGTCCTCGCGCCGGGTGAAGACTCGTTCCCGCGCGCCCACCGCGCAGCGCGGTGAACCAGCTGACAGGGTTCCACAGCTTGGTCGATCCGTCGAACGAGAAGGTGATGAACTCGGCCCGCCCGCCGATATTCTCGAACGGCACCGGCCCGCCGAGCCCGGCATCGGCGGCGGACACCCGGCTGTCGGCCGATTCGTCGCGATTGTCGCCCATCACGAAGACATGGTCGGCGGGCACCCGGATCGGGCCGTAATCGTCGGGCGATCCGGGGAAATAGCCATAGTCGATCGTGTCGTAGCTGCGCCCGTCGGGCAAGGTCTCGCGCACCGTGGGCAACGCGCAGTAACGCTTGCCGTCGGGGCCGCCGACCTCGCGGCCCGACTGGCGTGCCGAGGCGCACGGCGAATTCTGGTCGATCGGCACCAGCGTCGGCGGGCGGATCTCGCGCGGGATCGGCTTGCCGTTGAGGATCAGCGTTCCGGCACGCATCTCGACGGTATCGCCGGGCAGGCCGATGACGCGCTTGATATAGTCGCTGGAGAGGCCGGGCGGGGTGACGATGACGATGTCGCCGCGTTCGGGCAGCCGGCCGAACAGGCGGCCGGGGAATGGCGGCAGGACGTGGAAGCTCGGCGACACGAACGACCAGCCGTAAGGATATTTGGTCACCACCAGCCGATCGCCGGTAAGCAGGTTCGGCATCATCGATTCGGACGGGATGTAGAAGGGCTTGGCGACGAAGCTGTGAAAGCCGAGCACGGCCAGCACCAGCCAGAACACGCCCTTGGCTTCGGCCCACCAGTCGGTCGCCGGCTTCGTGCGGACGGTGGCGGGCGGCACCGGCGATGCGGCTTCGCCATTCGGGTCGCTCAAGCGATCTTTCCTTCGATCGGGCGCGCTTCGATGATGACGAACGCCTGCGCCCAGGGGTGGTCGTCGGTCAGGGTCAGGTGGATGTGCGCCGCGTGGCCCTCCGGAATGAGCGCGTCAAGCCTTTGCGCCGCGCCCCCGGCCAGCGCCAGCGTCGGCGCGCCCGAGGGCAGGTTGACCACTGCGATATCCTTCATGAACACACCCTTGCGAAAACCGGTGCCGACCGCCTTCGAGAACGCCTCCTTGGCGGCGAAGCGCTTGGCGTAGGTGCCGGCGCGCGTCAGCGCACGGCGCTCGGCCCTGGCGCGCTCGACGGGGGCGAACACGCGCGCGATGAAGCGCTCGCCGAAGCGGTCGAGCGAATGCTGGATCCGCTCGATGCTGCACAGGTCGGAGCCGATGCCGACGATCATCACCCGATCCTCCCCGGCACGGGGAGGGGGACCGCCAGCGAAGCTGGTGGTGGAGGGGGA
>CAXTMX010000021.1:0-37391 GCA_964245585.1 uncultured Sphingomonadaceae bacterium
GCTGAACCGCAGCATCTCGTATGCCAGCTTGCGGAGTTCGCTGCCGACTACACCATTCTCAATATCCCTGCGAGTGTGGGAATCTGCATGCTGAAGAATGAATCAGATCGCTTCCATCCGCTTCTTGACACGGCATCGCTGCCGACATCACTTGGCCGTTTAGGGCGTAGTTCGGCAGCTGCACGCGGAAAGTGCGGCTCCCGGTCGTCATCCGTTTCCGGCTTGCGGACATGGCCGGGGTGCGGCTGCAGCACCACATCACACCTATTTGGCAACTCCGTGCCGGTGGCCGTCGCCGACATGTTCGCTGTCAGGATGGCGTCGACTTGGCGCGCTTTACCTAACGGCGAACAGCGTCGCTTCTTGGTCAGTTCAGATAGTCGATTAAAGGGGATTAAGGTGAGAACAGCGAAAAAGCTTACAGCTTTATGTGCTTCGACCGCCGCGCTGACCCTGGGCTCCATGCCGTCGTTTGCGCAGACCGAAAATCGCCCGACCCCGGATCAGGCAGCGGAATCCCAAGGCGATATCGTGGTGACCGCCACTCGGCGGTCCGAGACCGCCCTGTCGATCCCGCTCAGCATCACCGCGGTGAGCGCGGAATCGCTCGAGAAGAAGGCCGCGACGACCTTCTTCGACTTCGCTTCCACCATTCCCAACCTGTCGTTCGCCAACACCAGCTACGGTGTCGTCAACTCCCGCACGATCGGCATCCGGGGCATCGCCGACGAACAGACGACGGGGTTTTACATCGACGAAACCCCCGTGCCGGAAGCGGTCGATCCGAAAATCTTCGATGTCGAGCGGATCGAGGTCCTCCGCGGGCCGCAGGGAACGCTCTACGGCGCACGTTCGATGGGCGGCACGGTCCGCCTGATCACCACGCAGCCCGACGCCGGCGACACCGCCGGGCGCGTTCATGGCAGCCTGTCGACGACCGACCATGCTCCCAGGGTGAACTACCAGATCGACGGCGCCTTCAACCTGCCCGTGGCGCAGGACAAGGCGGCGATCCGCATCTCGGCCATCCACGAATATGAGAGCGGCTATATCGATCGCCAGTTCCCGACCGCCGGCGGAATTGGGAAGGTCGACAATGTCGGCGCGGTGAGAACGACCGGCGTCGCAGTCGCGGCGCTGCTGAAGCCGACCGAGGAGTTATCGATCACGCCGCGCCTGATCTATCAGCGGACGAAATACAGCGGGTTCCCCTTCGCCGACGTGGCCGTGCCGGATCCGCTTCAGAGCGTATCCCTCGTGCCCCGGAGCCTGACGGTCCAGCGCGAATTCGACATCCCCGAGTCCGCGAAGGACCGATTCCTCCTCGCCTCGGCCGAAATCAGGCTGATGAAGGATTTCGGCACCTTCACGTCGTCGAGCAGCTATTTCGATCGGACGCTCAACGACGTGGAAGACAATTCGCTCGCCTTCCAGGCGGCGTTCGGCACCGATGATCCCCTTCCGGTAAGAATCGAGGACATCCAGAAAAACCGGATATATACGCAGGAGTTCCGCTTTTCATCCCAATTCGGGGGAGCGTTCCAGCTCGTCGCGGGCCTGTACTACAACCGCCGCAACGAAAAGATCATATTCCCGCCTACGATCGTTCCCGATTACGAGGCGCTGTTCGGTTCGTCCAACGCCTATTCGGCGAATTTCGCCAACACTTACACCGAATATGCCGCCTATGCCGAAGGAACGTTGAACCTGACCGAGCATGTTTCGGTCACTGCCGGACTTCGCGGATTCGAGAACAAATTTTCGGTGCAGACCACGACGGACGGGGTGGCCGCGGGCGGGCTCAACGTCAGTCCGACGCGGCGCGTGAAGGAGAATGGCATCACGCCGAAATTCTCCGCCCAGTACAAGTTCGACCAGGATGCACAGATCTATGCGACGGTCGCCAAGGGATTTCGGCCCGGCGGGGCGCAGAACCCCATCACGTCGCCGCTCTGCGCCGCCAACCTGCAGGCGATCGGACGCACGTCGGAGCAGACCGCGACCTTCGACTCCGACAGCGTCTGGAGCTACGAGGTGGGCGCGAAGGGGCGCCTGCTCGACCGGAAGCTGACCGCAAGCGCGGCCGCCTTTCGCATCGACTGGCAAAACATCCAGCAGACTGTCTCGCTGCCCTGCGGTTTCAATTTCAGGAACAACGCCGGGACCGCGCGCAGCCAAGGTGTGGAAGTGGAAACGGAATTCCGGCCGACCGAGGGACTCCAGCTCGGCTTGGGATTCGGCTACACCGACGCCAAGATCCGCAAGAGCGTTCCGGGCGGGACTTTTGCGCCGGGGGATCGGATCCCGCAGGTGCCCAAATATACGCTCGCCCTATCCGGCGACTATGAGCTTCCCGTTGGCGCGACGATGACCGGCTTCCTCCACGCCGACTACAAATATGTCTCGGGCAGCCCCTCGACGGTGAATGCGATCCGCAGCCCTGTCACCGGCGCTCTGGCAGCCCGCTATCGGCCATCTTACGAAATCGTCGGCGCTCGTGCCGGCGTGCGCTTCGACGACATCGAGATCGCGGTGTTCGGCAAGAATCTGACGAACCAGATCGCGAGCTTATCTGATGTCCTGTCGCTTGGACTGGAAGCCCCCGGACGCGCGCGCGTATCGATCAATCAGCCGCGCACCATCGGCGTCGAATTGCGCAAGAAGTTCTGAGCTCCGAAAGCTGCGCTTCGCCGTGTTCCGCGAGACCGAGCGACAGGCAAATGTCGGACGGGACGAAACGCGCCCGTGGCGGAGGCGACTTGCGGAAAACGCCGGTGCATTTTGGTCACCGAGCGGAACGGTTTGGCGCCTGTCGTCGTCGGGGTCGGCATGAAACAAGAGCGCGATTCCAGGTTAGCGTCATGAATTGCGTGAGAACATGATAGACATCAAAACGACGGCGCAGGAGCTCGACGAGTTCTTGCGCCTCAATCCCGCCATCACGGCCATCGATGCGCTCGTCATCGACGTGAACGGCAAAACGCTCGGCAAGCGAATTCCTATTTCCCAAGCCAGAGCCTTTGCCGAGGCGGGACTGAGCTTCTCCGCGGTGACGCCCCTCATGGACAGCCGCGGCGTCGGGCAAAACCCCGGTGGGCGCGGCCGCTCGGACGGCGATCCCGACAGTGGCTATCACCCCGTCGCCCGCACGCTCCGGTCGGTGCCGTGGGCGCGCCGTCCGATCGCGCAATGGCTTTGCACGCCTTCATCGGGGCGTGCCATCGAAGTCGACCCCCGCTGCCTCCTGCGGAATGTTATCGACATCTGTCTGGCGGACGGAATCCGCCCGGTCGTGGCCTGCGAACTCGAATTCTATCTGCTGGACAATCGCCGCGACGCCGCGGGGCGTCCGCAGCCCGCACCGCTCGCCCGAACCGGGGTCGCCCCGCCACCGATCGGCGGACTTTCGCTCAGCCTGCTCGACGATCTGGACGACATACTTCAGCGCATCGAGCGGGCAGCGGCGGATCAGGAAATTCCGGTCACCGGCATAGTGGCCGAGGGCGGCCTCCAGCAGCTCGAGATCAATCTGGCCCATTGTGCGGACCCGCTCGCGGCCGCGGACCACGCCGTCCTGCTCAAGCGATTGGTCCAGGGGGTGACGCGCGCCGCCGACCTCGATGCAACCTTCATGGCGATGCCGTTCCTCGACCAGCCGGGCAGCGGGCTGCACGTTCACGTCAGCCTTGTCGACGACAAGGGCGAAAATCGCTTCGGGGCCGACGGCGGAGACGGTCTGCTGCGCCATGCGATCGGCGGCCTGGGAGAGCTGTATGAGGAATCTTATGCGCTGTTCGCGCCCAACGTGAATTCGTATCGGCGGATGACCGCGCCCTTCGTTCCCCAGCAACCGAATTGGGGGCACAACAACCGCAGCGTCGCGTTCAGGGTGCCCTCGTCGGCGCCTTCGGGCCGGCGCATCGAACATCGCGTCGCCGGGGCGGACGCCAGTCCGCATCTCGTGCTCGCCGCGATACTTGCCGGCATCCACTATGGGATCACTCGATCATGCGAGCCTGATGCGCCAACCGTCGGCAATGTGTCGCCGGCCGGCGACCAGTCGCCTCGCCGCGACTGCCTGTCTGCATTTGCCGCGCTTGAAGAGGCCGGCCATCTCGGCGATTATATCCCGGCCGAATATCTGCGTCTTTACGCCGCGCTGAAGCGGACCGAGCATTGCGCGGTGGCCAGCGACTTCCTGCCGAAGGAACACGCTTACTACCTTTGAGGGAAAACGCGCAGGCAGCGTCGAGCGCATTTTGGGATAGCGGAGTACGAGATTGGCGAGCCTGGAAGAAAATCGGCGGCGGGCCCGGACGATCCGCCTGCCCCGAGACTCCGTCATAGACGGCCGCCAGGTCGTCGCGCGCAGCGGCGCGACCTTCGCCAACATCTCGCCAGGCGACGGCCGTTGCCTTGGCACGGTCTCCGCATGCGGGGCCGCCGATGTCGACGCCGCCGTCGCCTCGGGCCGCGCCGCGTTCGAGGACGGGCGCTGGCGCCATCGTCCGATGCAGGAGAGGAAGCGGATTCTGCTGGCGCTCGCGGATGCCCTGTCCGCGCATGCCGACGAACTCGCGCTCCTGGAGACGCTCGACACCGGCAAGCCGATCGCCGACGCAATGGCGGTCGACATCCCTTCCGCGATCAAGACGACGCGATATTACGGGGAGGCGCTCGACAAGGTCTATGGCGAGGTCGGACCGTTCGAGCCGGACAAGCTTTCCTATGCCGTTCACGAGCCGCTCGGCGTGATCGGCGCGATCGTTCCGTGGAATTTCCCGCTGCACATGGCGATGTGGAAAGTGGCGCCAGCGCTCGCGATGGGCAATTCGGTCGTCCTGAAGCCCGCCGAGCAATCGCCGATGACGGCGATACGGATGGCGGAGCTGGCGCTCGAGGCGGGCGTGCCGCCGGGCGTGCTGAACGTCGTGCCCGGTCTCGGCCATGAAACGGGCGAGGCGCTCTCGCGCCACATGGACGTGGACATGATCACGTTCACCGGATCCGGCAGGGTAGGCCGCATGCTCATGCGGGCGTCCGGCGACAGCAATCTGAAGCGCATCAGCTTGGAACTGGGCGGCAAATCCCCCCAGATCGTCTTCCCCGACTGCCCCGATCTCGACGCGGCCGCCACCGCCGCCGCCTGGGGCATCTTCTTCAACCAGGGCCAGGTGTGCAGTTCGGCTTCGCGCCTTCTCGTCCATCGCGACATCAAGGCCGCGTTTCTTCGCAAAGTCGTCGAGGTCACCCGCACGATCATGCCGGGCGACCCGCTGTCGCCGGACACCAGGTTCGGTGCCATCGTCAGCGAGGCGCAGATGGCGGCCATACTGCGCTACATCGACGTAGCGAGCGGCGAGGGCGGCAAGCGCCTGATCGGCGGCGATCGCGTTCTGCAGGAAACCGGCGGCTTTTATGTCGCGCCGACGATCTTCGACGATGTCGCACCATCGCATACCATCGCGGGGGAGGAAATTTTCGGGCCGGTGCTGGGCGTGATCGAGTTTGGCAGCGAGGAGGAGGCCTTTCGCATCGCCAATGATACGATATACGGCCTCGCCGCCGGCTGCTGGACCGCGGATGTCAACCGCGCCCATCGGGCCGCGCGGGCATTGCGCGCCGGCATGGTGTGGATCAACGCCTGGGACGCGTGCGACATCACGATGCCGTTTGGCGGTTTCAAGCAGTCCGGCTTCGGCCGTGACCGCAGCCTCCATGCTCTCGAGAAGTACGCCGATCTCAAGGCTGTCACGTTCGCCGTCAGCTAGCGGCGATGAGCGCGCGCCCGGTCATCGGCATCGTCTGCTGCTCGCGCGCCGCGGGCGACGAGCTCGCCCAGACGGTGCTCAACCGCTATGTCGAAGCGGCGACGCGTCACGCCGACTGCGCGGCGCTGCTGGTTCCGGCACGCCCCGACCTGATGGCCGTCGCCGAGATCGCCGACAGGATCGATGGAGTGCTGCTGACCGGCAGCCCCTCCAATATCGCGCCGGGCCGTTACGGCGGCACGGAGCCGGGCTCCGCCCCGTTCGATCCGGGCCGCGATGAGACGAGCTTGATGCTCATCGGCGCGATGATCGAGCGATCGCGTCCCGTTCTCGGCATCTGCCGCGGATTTCAGGAGATCAACGTCGCCTTCGGCGGCACGCTTCGCCAGGATCTGGGCGCCCCGGAGCGATCGCTGTCTCATCATGCGCCGCAGGGCGCCGGCATCGACGAGATGTTCGGGTACGGCCACGAGGTGGCGCTGACCGATGGCGGAATCCTCTCCGGCGCGCTTCACGTCGATCGCTTGACCGTCAATTCGGTGCATTATCAGGGCATCGACAAGCTTGGCCGGGGCCTGCAGGTGGAAGCCACGGCTCCCGACAATGTCGTGGAAGCGGTTTCCGCAAGACCGAACGGCGCGCCCGTGCTGGCGGTGCAATGGCATCCTGAATGGCAGACGGATCGAAACGCCGCGTCGCGCCGTATCTTCGGCATATTCGCCGCGATGTTGCGCGATGGGCCCGTCGCACCGGACGGTTCCGGATGAGCGGCGTGGAGGCGCTCTGCTCGAGAAGGATGGAGCGCGCCGCCTCACGCGGCGAGCGCCATCTCCGCCCGGGTGGTCAGCCATTTGCGCAGCCGCGCCACCGACGGCGCGTTCCAGCGATCCACGCGGGAATAGAACACATAGTCGCCAGCCAGGGGCGGGGGCTCCGATATCATCCGCGAGCGGACGTCGACCAGCTTGCCGGTCACCAGATCCTCGCCGACCAGGAATGCGTTCGCCAGCGCGATCCCGCGCCCGCGCCGTGCGGATTCGACCGCCAGATGCGCATGCCACAGACGCGTTCCGTCGATGCGCTCCTCCCAGTCGACGCCATGCGCCTGGAACCATTCGGTCCAGTCCTTGAAGCTTTCCTCGTGCAGCAATTCCGTATCCAGCAGGCTTTCCGGCGTCGACATCGGTCCGACCGACGCCAGGTAGCCCGGGCTGGCCACCGGGAACGTGGGTGCCAGGACCAGACTGCTGCCACGCAGGCCATGCGCGACGTTGCTCGCGTCGAACCCCACCTCGTACCGGATGTCGATGTCGGCTTCCATGCGGTTCAGGTCGGGGGTTGTCTCGGTCGGACACACTTCGATCCCGATCGCCGGATTTGCCTGCTGAAACGCATCGATGGCGCTGGCGAGCCAAACCGTGCAGAAACCGGGTACGCAGCTCACCACCAACCGGCGGGAGGTCTCGACCTCCATCAAGCCCGCGGTTGCCTGGGCAATGTCCATGAATGCCGCCGAAACCTGTGCGTGGTAGTTCTGTCCAAGGGGGGTGAGGACGATCCTGCCGCCGGAGCGGTCGACCAGCGGCGTTCCCACCCACTCTTCGAGCGAACGCAAATGGCGACTGACAACCGCATGATCGAGCGCGAGCGCGCTCGCCGCGCGCCTTATCCCGCCCAATCGGCCGACGGCCTCGAAGGCCCGCAACGCCGCGAAAGGCGGGAATACCTTGCGATTGTTGATGTCCACCGGCGTCGAAGATCCTCCGTACGGATAATGTAATCCGACCGCGAAACTGCGTAAACCGATCTTTCGGTTGCGTCTTGCGGCAAGGTGTCCCAGGCGCACCGCATCACCGATTTTTCGCACCTTCGCTCCTTCCGACAAAGGGTGAAGAGTCGTTGTCGCAAGCCATAATGTTGGGCCGTCGTTGTGCAGGTGTCGATGTCGAACAGCGCTGAGGAAGGCACGCCGGTCAATCCGGTCGCAGGATTGCCGCGGTCGGTTTCGCCCTTTCTGTTCGACGCTGCTCGTGCCGAGGAACTGATCGGTTCCGAATTCCAAAGTCAGTGGTTTCGGCTGGTGGAGGAACAGCGCGCGGCCTTTCACCATTCAATTTCGCTCGACGATTTCTATGCCGGTCTTTCAGCCGATAGTGTGATAGAAGGATTGTATCTCCTCTCGCTCGTCGATCCTCTGGTGTCGGGCATGATCCGCGATCCCGAGCGGCATCAGGCAAACCTGATGTATGGCATCGATCGGGTCCGCTTCACCTCGCGCGTCTACATGAAGGATGTGCTGTCGCTGAAGTGCCGGATCGGCAAGGTCGATCGCCGGCAGGCCGGCGTTGTTCTCGGGCTCGAGTGCGAGCTTCTCGTGGCGGGATCGGACCGTCCGGGAATGGTAGCCAATCTTCTGGCCTTCTATCCGATCGCGACGACTTGATCCGCCGCACTGCATTAAGGGGCACTTGCATTGGCCAAAGCGGGCCCGAGGGGCGTAACGGAGAACGAGGCCGCGGCCTGGGGCAACGGGGTCGGGAACGCGGAACCCTGGACCCTCTATTCGCCGGCGCAACGCTGGTTCTTCCTCGGGATACTCTTCCTCACCGCGACCTCGAACTACATCGACCGGCAAGTCATCTCGATCCTGATCGAGCCGATAAAGCTGGAATTCGGGGCATCCGATACGACGATGGGCCTGCTGTCCGGCTTTGCGTTCGCGCTCGTTTACGCCGTCGTCGGGATTCCCGTCGCCTGGCTCGCCGATCGTGGCGACAGGCGGATCATCCTGTCGGTCTCGCTGTTCTTGTGGAGCGTCATGACGGTGCTGTGTGGGATGGCGCAAAACCTCGCGCAGCTCGTCGCCGCCCGGATCGGCGTCGGCGTCGGCGAGGCCGGAGCCAACGCGCCAGCCCAATCGCTGATCGCCGATTATTTCCCGCCGGGCCAACGGGCGCGTGCGCTTTCGGTTTTTGCCGCCGCCGCGATGGTCGGCTATGTCATAGCCTTTATCGCGGGGGCGCATCTGGCGGATACCCATGGCTGGCGCACGGCCTTCATCGTCCTGGGCCTGCCCGGCGTCATTCTGCCCCTGCTCTGCTTCTTCGGCTTGAGGGAGCCGCGCCACGGGCGAACGCGAGGGAGCGGGCCCGCATCTGGCGAACCCATCGCAACCTCGCTTCGCGTACTGGCATCCAAGCGCAGCTACGTCCTGCTTGTCGCGGGCATGTCCCTGTATTTTTTCGTGTCGTACGGCGCCGTGATCTGGTTCCCGTCCTACATGGTTCGCCTGCTGGGCGCGAAGCTGACCGACGTGGCGGGGATTTATGGCGCGGCTTCGGCGGCTGCGGCACTCGTCGGAACGATCGGCGGCGGGATCATCTCCGACAAGCTCGCCGTTCGCAACGTCCGTTGGCTCGCCTGGATGCCGGCGATTGCCCTGATCGTGATCTGGCCCATATATGTTGCGGCGTTGCTCACGCCGTCGGTGTGGGGCTTCATCGCCCTCGCGGCGATCGGCAACCTCGGCCTCGAAGGTGTCTTGCCCGCCCTCTACGCGGTGATCCACCGTGTCTGCGGCTCGCCGCGCCGCGCCATGGCGGTCGCCATTTCGCTCTTCTGCGCGAACCTGATCGGCTTGGGCGCCGGTCCGCCGGTGGCCGGCCTGATCAGCGACAGGCTCGGCGGGATCGAAGGCGCCGTGGGCCTGCGCCATGCTCTGATGCTTGTCACGGCAATGCTGCTTCCGGCCGGCATTCTGGTCTGGGCGTCCGCCCGGCACATCCTCGGGAACAGCGAGAGCTGATCCGGTCCGTGGCGCACGGAAAACCTTCGATGATCTGGTTTGGAGACAACGAGCGTGCCGGGATGGTTCACAAGCGATGGCGACGCGTTCGGAGCGTATCCTGACAGCTATTATGCGGCGACCGCCATCAGCGGTCCCGCATGCCCTAAGCTCGTCGGGCAGGAAACGGCCGACGTCTGCATCGTCGGCGGCGGCTTTTCCGGGCTGTCGGCCGCGCTCCGCCTGCAGCAGCGGGGTGCGCGGACGGTGCTGCTGGAAAGCGGCCCGCTCGGCTGGGGCGCTTCGGGCCGCAACGGCGGGCAGGTTCATGTCGGGATGCGCCGGGACCAGTTGTGGCTCGAGCGCAAGCTCGGGCAGGACGACGCGCGCAAATTGTGGGATCTCGCGCTCGACGCGAGAAGCTACCTCGACGTCCTGATGGAAGATCACGGTGTCAGCTGCGACTACCGACCCGGCTATCTCCACGCCGACCACAAGCCGGCCTATGCGCTCCATTCGCGCCGGATGGCCGATCACCTTCGCGATCATTATGGCTACAGCCACGTGCGGTACGTGGACCGTGACGAAGTCCGCTCGATGGTGGCGACCGACGGTTATCACGGCGGCATGTTCGACGAACGCGGCGGGCATCTCCATCCGCTGAATCTGACGCTCGGCATCGCCGCTGCCGCAAGCCGGGCGGGGGCGACCCTGCACGCCGGATCGCATGTGACCGGAATCCGGCGTTCGGGCGCGCGCTGGCTCGTCGAGACGGCGGAGGGCAGCGTTACCGCCGACAAGATCCTGCTCGCCTGCGGAGGCTATCTGAGAGGCCTCAACCGCAAGGTCGACGCCCATGTCATGCCGATCCGGAACTATATCGGCGTGACGGCCCCGCTCGGTCAGGCCCGGGCGCAAGAACTGATCAGCGGCTCGCACTGCGTCGCGGACTCGCGCTTCGTCGTCTATTATTACCGGATGACGCCCGACTATCGCCTTCTGTTCGGGGGCGGGGAAACCTACAGCTATCGCTCGCCGCGAAACGTCGCGGCGTTCGTCCGGCCGCACATCGCCAAAATATTTCCCGGGCTTGCCGAAGTTCCCATCGACTATGCCTGGGGCGGAAATCTGAGCATCACGACCAATCGGCTGCCCTTCATCCGCGAACTCAAGCCCGGCCTGTTCAACGTCAGCGGCTTTTCCGGGCTCGGCGTGATCCTCGCGCCCTATTTCGGCCGGGTGATGGGCGACGCGCTGATGGGCGACGGGACCCATTTCAACAAGCTGGCCGGCCTGCCCATTCCCGGCTTTCCCGGCGGCAGCCTGCTCCGCTGGCCGACGCTCGCCGCCGCGATGATGTTCTTCGCGCTGCGAGACAGGCTGTGACAACAAGGCCGGCGCAGTCCGCGCAGGTGCCCGCGGAGCACCGGGACGGACAATTTGGCACTTTCGCCTTGCGGCGCGTGGCGAACTATCGTGCCAGCGATATTGAGGGAGGAAACGGGGCGGCATGACCTTCAAGATCAGGCGCACGGCACAGGCGCAGGATGTCGACGCGCGCGCAGACCAGTGCCGGATTCCCATGCGCGACGGCGTCCACCTCGCGACCGACGTCTTCCTGCCCACCGGGCCGGGGCTGTATCCGGCGATCTTGGTGCGAACGCCCTACGACAAGACAAGCCGCTATACCCGCTACGCCGTCCTGGCTCGCCACTATACCGAACGAGGCTATGCCTTCGTCGCGCAGGATTCGCGCGGCAAGTACCGTTCCGAGGGCGAGACAGTTCCCTATCTGCATGACGTGGCCGATTCCTACGACGGCGTGGACTGGATCGTTGGGCAGCCATGGTCCAACGGCACTGTCGGGCTGCTCGGTTCGTCCTATCCCGGCTTCATCGTCTGGGCCGGCATCGCATCGGGCCATCCCGCGATAAAAGCGGCGATCGCGCAGGCGACGTCGGTAGACCTGCCGACCATCCACCTGGGCAGCCGCTGGCGACGGGATGTCCCGACGCTGTTCGCCGCCGACGACCTGCTGCAAATCTGGACCGAGCAACAGACTCATTATCTCGATATCGACTACGACAAACCGCCGGTCGAGGCGTTCGAAGAGGCCGTAGCTGGTTTGGGCAAGCGCTCCATCGGTCTCGATCTGCTGCTGGAGAACGCACGCACCGGCGAGGATGTCGATCCCTATGACGGCCGTCATCCCTACGATTCCACCAATATTCCGGTGCTCCATTGGATCGAATGGTACGATCCGGCTCTTGCCGGCCCCGGATTGGCGGATTTTCATCATTTCCGCCGATCGTCGCGCAAGGACCTGCATTATCTTCGCGCCGCGTCGGCGGATCACAGCAGCTTCCGGCTGGAAGACGTGCCGGCCACCCCGCAGAACGATCCGGACACCAACGAAGAGGCCTATGCCGGCCGCTGCGCCCGCGAAGCCGCCGAGGGGCTGGCATTCTTCGACAAGCATCTCCGGGGCATCGATGCCGGCGTGGCCGATATTCGCTGGCATCTCGGTCATGTCGGCTGGCGATCGAGCGCGGAATGGCCGCCGAGCGATGCCGTGCCGCTCGATTTCCATTTGTCGGGCGGCGCCGACGGACGGCTGACGGCGCCGGCGGCGGCGCCGGCCGGCAGGTCGACGGAGAGTTGGACGCACGATCCCGCCGACCCGGTTCCGTCAGCCAGCACGCCCGACGAGATATGGGAGTTCCTCCGCACCTATCCTGACGAACGCGCGCTCGCGGAGCGAGACGACGTGCTCTGCTTCACCTCGGACGCGCTGGACACCCCGGTCGATCTCGCGGGCCGGACAAGCCTTGCGGTCGCGGTCGGTTCGACGGTCCCGTCGATGCACCTATTCGCCAAGCTGCAGGATGTCTGCCCCGACGGCACCGTTCGCACCGTGGTGCGGGGACAGAAGGTCCTCAACCAGCCTGACCCCGAAGTCCTCACCAGCCTGGAGCTGCAGGAGATCGCCTACCGCTTCCGGCCGGGCCACCGGATCCGGCTTCTGATCACGTCGAGCGACCATCCCCTCTATGCGGTCCACCCGGGGACGGACGAGAATCCCTGGTTCGCCACGCGATACGAGCGCTGCGAGCAGCACGTGGTGCTCGGCGGCGGCCAGCCGTCCCGTCTTACGCTGCAGGTGCTTCCCGCAGACGCGGACCCCGCGTGATGGGCGGAGAAGCGCCGCACAAACGACTGCCATCGCTCGAAGGAACGCCCTGGGCATCGCTCAAGCTGGACCGCGACATCGTCGATATCCCAACGCTGCTGGCGGATGCGGCGCGTCGATGGCCCGATCGAACCGCCTGGCACTTTACCGAATCCGGCCATGAGGTCCGCTATGCCGAGCTGGCCGAGCAGGTCGAGCGGCTCGCCGGCGCGTTGCAGAAACTGGGCGTGGCTAAGGGTACCCGCGTCGGCATCATGCTGCGCAATGTTCCGGAGTTTCCGCTGGGCTGGCTCGCGCTGGCCGTGCTCCATGCTGTCTCCATCCCGCTCAATCCGATCTACACGCCGCGCGAACTGGCCTTCATTCTCGAGGACACGGCGCTGTCGCATCTTGTCATATCCGATGATCTTCTCGCCACGTTCGACGAGGCGGTGCGCGAGCACGGGCCAGTCGGCGCGGACGCATCGAACGTCATCGTCGTGGGGCGGGATCGCGACGGCTACGGGCCGTCGTTTTCCTCGTTGCTGGCAAGCGACACCCTCCGCGCAGAGCTGCCCGAAACAACCGATCCGGACGCCTTGGCGACGATCTTGTTCACGTCGGGCACCACCGGGCTGCCCAAGGGCTGCATGTTGACGCAGACCTATTGGACGCTCTTGGCACGCGTCACCTGCGCTCTGGTGGGGGACGTTCGCAACATCCTGGCCGACCACCCGTTCTACTATCTCCAGAACCAATTCTATCTGATGGTCGGATTGGCATGCGGGGCCCGCAATGTCGTCACGCCCGGTCTGAGCCTGTCAACCTATGTCGACAAGCTCTGGGACTTTGACATCGACTTCGCGTGGATCTCGCATCGGCTGCTGAAACAGCCCCCGAGCGATCGCGATCGCGGCCACGAGCTGTTGCGCGCGCCCGCCGATCAACTGGTGCCGGCGACGCACGCGGAGCTCGAGCAGCGTTTCGGCGTGGTCGTGCGCGAATGGTACGGCAGCACCGAAGCCGGAACCGGAACGCTCGTGCCGTGGGATGATCACGCGAAGACCGGATCGGGCTCGATCGGCATCGCCGGCCCGTTTCGCGAAACCAAGATCGTCGACGACACGTTCGAAGAAGTGCCCTGCGGCGAGATCGGCGAGCTGTGCATACGCGGCCCGGGCATGATGACCGGCTATTTCAACCGGCCGGATACCAATCGCGAACAGTTCCTGGAAGGAGGCTGGTTCCGGACCGGCGATCTCTGCACCAAAGGCTCGGACGGCCATCATTATTTCAAGGGCCGGTTGAAGGACGTGATCCGGCGCAGCGGCGAGCAGATCGCGGCGCAGGAAGTGGAACATGTGCTGTCCGGAATGCCGGGCGTCATGAAAGTCGCGGTGATCCCCGTTCCGGACGAGCGGCGCGGCGAAGAAGTGAAAGCCTATATCGTTGCCGATGCCGCTCACCAGGCGTCGCTTACGCCGGAGCATATCTTCGACTGGTGCCGCTCGCGCCTCGCCGGCTTCAAGGTGCCGCGTTATCTGGAATTCCGTTCGGACTTGCCGCTGACGTCGTCGGGCAAGATCGCGAAGGCATTGCTGCGCTCGGAAAAGGCGGATCTGCGGACCGGAAGCTATGACGCCGTGGCGGGAGGGCTGTTTTCCGGCTGAGCGCCGGCCCGGCTTATTTCTTCGAGGTCATGAGGTAAGCGACAAGCCTGCCTCGTTGGGCGGCATCGGGAACCGAGGACACCATTCGCGTGCCTGGCACCATCCTGCCCGGCAGGGTCAGGAAAGTATCGAGCGTCGCCTTGTCCCACTTCAGGCCCGACTTCTTGAGGGCTTCGGAATAAAGGAACGGCGTACTGGCCGCCTGCCTGCCCGCCAGTCCGGCAAGGTTGGGGCCGATGCCGGGCCGGGCGCCTGGCGTGGTCGTATGGCACATGGCGCAGCGTTGCTTGAAAAGCACGGGCCCTTCCTGTGCCGGCGCAGGGGCGGATCCCGCCAGCACACCGAACATCACCGCCGACATCGACCAGGATCGAACAGTCATCACGGTTCCTTCAAAAATCACGAGCGCGAGGCACGGGGTGCAGAGCTGAGATCCCGCAGACTTGCGGGCACGCCGGGACATCGCCTGATCAGATCATCGACGACCCGAGCCCGTTCCCTGACGAGAGAATTCTTGACGAGCGGCTTCTTGATGAACGCGGCGACCTCATCCGCCTGATAGGGACGCGCATCCGTGGGCGCGCTGCCTCGCCCGAGCTCGAATACCACATAATTGAGCAGATCCGCCAGCGCCTGCGCGTCCGATACGGGAGCCCGCACCACGTTCGGCAGCCGCGCGATATAGCTCCTGCCGCCGGCTGTGCAGAGGAAATAGCCGATCCGGGCCTTCAGCTCGGGCAATCGGGCGGGGGCCGAACTGCCCTCGATGCCGTGGCATCCTGCACAATACTCGATGTAGTCGGACCGCGCGGAGGGCGGCAGGACGGTGTCACGCGGAGACGTCCCGGCAGCAGCCGCGACCGCGCCGGCGGCACCCAGCAAGGCCACGACCCGCGCGATCACTCGGCCGTTCCCACGACGACCGCCGTCGAGCAATGATACTCCATGCTCGCGGTGCCGAAGCACCAGATGATGTCGTTGTTGGTCTGGGGACGATAGCTCTCCGTCGTCCGGTCCGTATTGTCGCAGGCGCAGCGGTTGCAGTCGGCGGTGCCGCAGCAATCGCGATAGGCGATCAGATAGGCACGGCCATCGTCGGGATTGATGCAGGTGCCGATCCAGGCCGTGGGCGAGGGAGTTGTCCCCGCAGGACAGCTATGGGTGCTGCCGCCGCAGCACGTGCAAAGCGAGCCGTCGATCCCGCAGTAGCGCCAATAGTCGCACTTGGTGTCGTCGCTCGTCTGAGCGTTGCGGGCGAAGACCGTCTTGCCCTGCTCCGAGCGATCCTTGGCCGCCCAGGCGCGGCTGACCGGCAGGATCGGAAACAAAGGCGCGGCGACGAGAACCACACCCAGCTTCGAAAGCAGTCCACGGCGCGAGGTGCGCCCCGCGAGCTGCCTCAGCGCGACTTCGCATCGTCCCTGACCCGACTTATTTGCCATCAGTCCAAAGCCCTAGTTAGACGCTCTTTTCAAGGCGAGTTTGCAGATATTCCTGGACCGAACCCACGCCTGCTTCTTCGGCGACGACCATGCTCTCGAGATGTTCGCGGCTGTTGACGAGGCCACGGGAAATGATCCTCCCGTCTGCCGCCAGAAGGACGGCATGCGGCAGCTTGTCCACTGCCAGGGCCCTGCCGAGCTCACCGTCGTTGACGAAGGGATAAGCGGCGAGGCCGGCGACGCGCACCAGATTTCGCTGCACGTCGTCCGGATCGTCGCCCGCGAAGATCAGCTCCACATCTTCCGCTTTGGCGAAGCTCTTCGCAAACGGAATGAGCTTCTTGCAAATCGGACATTGCGCCGAGACGAAGAAGATCATCCGTCGCCGACCTTCGGGCAGCTGTCCGCCGATTTCAAGCAGCACGCCATCGAGCGTCGGCACGAGGAGGCGCGGCGCCTTGCTGCCCACCACCGGCCCTTGCCTGGGCGTCAGCGCACCGGCGGGCGCGAGCCGCTCGTGCAGCACGCCGACCTGGCGGGCGACCGCCAACAGCGCAACCGCAAGCGCGATCAGCAAGACCCAGCTGACGACCTGGGAGATGATGAGAGCAGCGATCATAAACGTCGCTGCCTCGGCTCGAAACTCGAACGCGGTCGGCTTACAGAGCCGATCGTCGTCGCCACGAGGCGCAGAAGCAGCAGCGTGACGCCAAGTACGGTGCCGGCCGCCCAGGTCAGGTCACTGGCGGCAGGCGCGCTCAGGCTTGCAAGAAGTGCCGCAGCCAGAAAGCCGTTGCCCGCCGCCAGATCCCAGCCGATGACCGCGCCGAAGCCGCAGCCGCAATCCAGGTTCTTGCGGCCCCGTGCCAGGTTGATGGCAACGGCCAGCGCGAACAGAACGAGCAGCCCCGCGGCCGGCGCGGCGCACCAGCGCGCGGAGACGGGGACGAACAATCCCGCGCCGAGAACGATCTCCGCCCCCGGCAACAATCGTGCGGCATGTGGCAGGGCCGCGAGGGGCAACAACCGGTAGGCAGCCAATATGGCCTCGAACTCCCCGCCGGACCGCAGCTTGACGATGCCGGTGTAGAGCAGCATCGAGCCCGCGAAGGCATGGACGCTCGCGCCCAGCCACGCGACGATCAGCGACGCGACTTCGGCCGTCATGATCCGTCGGTGGCGAGCGAAAGCAGTCCGACACCGGTTTCCTCCATCTTCCGTTTTTCCTTGAGCGTCAGTGCATCGAGCACGAGAAGCGATTTTTCGTCTTCGATGAAGAGCAGCGGCTTGTCGTCCTGGGTTGCCAGGACGGCCACCGCAGGTTGCTCCAGCTTCTTGCGGGCGATGAGCTTGCGGGTGGCGCTGTCCAACACCCACAATTCGGTGCCGGCTTGCTTCGCGCTCCAGAACTCTCCCAGGTGCATCAGGATATAGAGCCTGCCCGTGGCCTTGTGGTAGGCTGCGGGCTGATAACCGCCTGGAAGCCAATTGGGAATGAGCGGGGCGGTCGTCGCGCGGGGAAGTCCGGCCGCCTCCTGGATGGACCAACCCGCCGATACGTCGATCTTCGAAGCGAGCCGGGCTTCGAACACGAGCCCGCTATAGGACAGCAGCATGGCCGTCCCGCTCTTGGTGTGGATCGGGGAATTGTCGAATACCGGATCATTCTCGGCGGCGAAGAAGGGCGCACTGGTTTCGACCTTGCCGGACTTGGCGCCGGCCAAGGTGCTGATCGCCAGGCTTCCGTCCGAGCAGAGCGACATGGCCCGGCCCGCACCGACGGCCGCGGAAAGCGAGCAGCCAGGGACCTCGACCACGGCCGCGACCCGGTTTTTATCGAGGTCGACGACGATCACCGAGCTTGCCGGGTCCATATTATAAACGAAGGCGTGACGGCCGTCGGCGCCGATGCCGAGAAGATGCTTGCGCGTACCGGCGATTAGCCGGCCCGGAAGCGGGATCTCGCGCACGACCTCGAGCGTGCGGCTGTCGCGCACGGTCAACATATCCTGCCGCGTTCCGCGATTGCCCTTCGTCCAGATCGACTCCGCTACATAGTAGAATCGTCCCTTGGGATCGGCCGCGAAACTCGCCAGCGTCGACAGTTCTGCTTGGCCGATCATCTTGCCGCTGTCGCCATCGAAGATGCGCGCCCCCGGCAACTCCCAGCTGCCCTCGACGATGACCCAATGCGGCAGGGGCGCGGGGAGCGTTACGGTATCGCTCTCCTCGACCGCCAAGGGCGGCTTGCCGCCGACGGTCTGCGAGAACGCGGCGGCGGACGAAGCCAGCAGCATGGCCACCGATAGTATCCGCATGCCACGTCCCATCATGTTCCCACCTCGTACTCGTATCGGTGCGAGGACCTCGCATCGATCCGAGACGCTATGCCGGTATGTTTATTCCGCTTGCACGCGCTCATGCAACTTCGCGCAGGTGGCAATCGATCGTCTCCATCATGCGATCGATCTGTTCCCGCTCGACGATCAACGGCGGGGAAAGGGCGATGATGTCGCCGGTTGCGCGAACCAGCACCCCGGCCTCGTAGCAGCGCTGGAACAGCTCGTAGGCGCGCGCACCCGGCTGGCCGGGACGCGGTTCCAATTCGATGCCGCCGATGAGGCCCAGATTGCGGATATCGACGACATGGGGCGACGTGGCGAGCGCGTGGAGCCGCTCCTCCCAGTAGCGCTCCAAGCCGCCTGCGCGCTCGAATAGGCCGTCGTCGCGATAGATGTCGAGCGTGGCGAGCGCGGCGGCGCAGGAGAGCGGATGGCCGGAATAGGTATAGCCGTGGGCAAGCTCGATCGTTCCCTCACCCAAGCCGTCGCACAGCGCCTCGAAGATGCCGCCTCTGGCCAGCACGGCCCCCATCGGCACCGCACCGTTGGTAATGGCCTTGGCGGTGGTGATCAGGTCGGGCGCTACACCGAAATAACTGGCGCCGAAGCTCGCGCCCAGGCGGCCGAAGGCGGTGATGACCTCATCGAAGATCAGGAGGATGCCATGCCGGTCGCAGATGGCGCGCAGCCGCTCGAGATAACCGCGCGGCGGCACAAGGACGCCCGTCGAACAGGCAACGGGCTCGACGATCACCGCCGCGATCGTCGAAGGATCGTGGAGAGAGACCAGCCGCTCGAGGTCGTCGGCGAGTTCCGCGCCATGCGCGGGCACACCGCGGGAGAACCCGTTGCGCGCGAGATCGTGCGTATGGCGGAGATGGTCGACGCCCGGCAGCAGCGTGCCGAACTGGCGGCGATTGCCGACGATGCCGCCGACCGATATGCCGCCGAAGCCGACGCCGTGATAGCCGCGCTCGCGCCCGATCAGCCGCGTGCGGCCCGCTTCGCCCCGCGCCCGATGATAGGCCAGGGCGATCTTCAGCGCCGTATCGACGGCTTCCGACCCGGAATTGCAGTAGAAGACCTTGTCGAAGCCCTCGGGTGCCAGGTCGACGAGGCGCGAAGACAGGTCGAACGCCAGCGGGTGGCCCATCTGGAACGTCGGCGCAAAGTCGAGTACGGCCGATTGGCGCGCGATCGCCTCGACGATCCGAGGATCGCCATGGCCGGCGTTGCAGCACCACAGTCCGGACGTCGCATCGAGGATCTCGCGCCCGTCATGGCTGCGATAATACATGCCGCGCGCGGAAACGAGCAGGCGCGGGGAGGCCTTGTACTGGCGGTTTGCCGTGAACGGCATCCAGAAGGGTGAAAGATCGTTGGTGTGTGTCATGCAACATGAACTTTTGGCGGACGCCCGATGCGCCACGTGGCGAGAACCATTCGTCAGTTGCACGAGGTTGGGGAGTTGCCAATGCGGCCGGCCGAGGTGTCAAATTATCACCTCTTCCGCTTGCTGGTGACGGTTGGCACCGCGGCCACCGCGCGCGCAAGGCGAAAGACGTCATGTTTCGTGGCTGCGGCAAAGCAATGTTGTCGCCGTCGAACGATGTGCACGGCCCACTCAAACGGCGACCGCAGCTTAGTCTGCGCGTGAGCCGTTGCTCGCCACATCTTCCAGCGCTTCCGCGGCGGTCACTGCCGCAAGACCGAGGCTTGCCCCGACAGGCTTATTGGTGAGCCGACCGTGGAAGACGTTCAGCCCCGCCGCCAGATGCCGGTCCGCGCGCAACGCATCCACGCCGCGGTCCGCAAGCGCCAAGCCGAACGGCAAGGTCGCGTTGCCGAGTGCGTAGCTTGAGGTCCGAGGCACGGCGCCGGGCATGTTCGCCACGCAATAGTGGGTGATGCCGTCAACGCTGAAGACGGGATCGGCATGCGTGGTCGGACGCGACGTCTCGAAGCAGCCGCCCTGATCGATCGCCACGTCGACCAGCACCGCTCCGGGCTTCAGCCCGGAGAGCATGTCGCGCGTGATCAGCTTGGGCGCCCGCGCGCCTGGGACCAGCACGGCGCCGATGATCGCGTCCGCGAGCCCGGCCTGCCGCTCGATCTCGTGCGCCGTCGAGAACGCCGTGGCGATGCGGCCGCCGAACAGCTCGTCGATCGCGCGCAGGCGCGGCAACGAGCGATCGAGGATCACGACCTCGGCGCCGAGCCCGGCTGCCATCCGCGCGGCATGCAGACCGACGACGCCCCCGCCGATCACCATGACGCGGGCCGGCGCTACCCCCGGTACGCCGCCCATCAGCAGGCCCGGACCACCGGCGGTCCGCCGCAACGAGAAAGCGGCCGCTTCGATCGACAGGCGGCCAGCGACCTCGCTCATCGGCGCCAGAAGCGGCAAGCCGCCGGCGTCGTCGGTGATCGTCTCGTAGGCGATGCCGACGCAGCCGCTCTCGAGCAGGCCTCTGGTCTGGGCCGGATCGGGCGCGAGGTGGAGATAGGTAAAGAGAATCTGTCCTTCGCGCAGCCGGGTCCACTCGCGCTCCTGCGGCTCCTTGACCTTCACGATCATGTCGGCCTGGGCGAAGATCGGATCCGCGTCAGCGGCGATGTCGGCGCCGGCTTGGCGGTAGGCGTCGTCATCCGCGCCGATGCCGGCACCAGCGCCTGCCTCGACAAGCATCGCGTGCCCGCGGGCAACAAATTCCCGCACGGCGGGGGGCGTCAGTCCGACCCGATATTCATCGATTTTGATCTCCTTCGGCACGCCTACCAGCATCGACCGTCTCCTTTCACCCCGTTTTACGGCTGTCAGCCCGAAATGTCCTGGCGTTGTCGGTTGACGATGCGCGTTTTAACGCCGAAAGACGGCGCCATCTCCAGAAATCATAGGGAATAACAGCGGGTGGATAAGCTCGATCGGTCCATCCTGCGGACCCTCATCGCCAAGGGTCGAATCACGTCGCTCGATCTCGCCGCCGAGATCGGCTTGTCCCCGACCGCTTGCGCGAGACGCGTCCAGCAGCTCGAAGGGAAGCGCTATATCGCGGGCTATCAGGCGGTGATCGGGCTGGAAGAGCTCGGCTATGGCGCGACCGTCATCGTCAGCATCACGCTGGTCCGCCAGACCGAGGATATTCTCGAGACGTTCGAGCAGGCGATCATCGGCTGCGCGTCGGTCCTGTGGTGCTACCTGCTGGCCGGCACGAGCGACTATGTCGCCTGCGTCCTCGCGCGCGACATCAAGGATTATGAACGGATCCACAAGGAACAGCTCTCGCGATTGCCCGGCGTCGCGAGCCTGCAATCCACCTTCGCGCTGCGACAGGTGGTGAGCCGATCGGCACCGGCGGATCTCTGATCAAAAGGGGGGCTGTCCTCCGGGCATGTGTGCAGGCCCAAGCGCCGCCCGACGAGGCGGGAGAGAAACTCAGCTTAACGAGCGTGACGGCTTTCCGGGACGGCGCTCCCGGCTATGTCGACGGGGAAAATTTGACAGCAAGCTTCGGAGTGCCGCGGCGACGCCGGGGGTGTAAAACAAAAAGAGAATAAGAGAGAACGAACGATGGATGGCGCGATCACACGATCTGAACCCGGCTGCGCGGACGATCCCCGATGGTCGCGAATCCTCTCGCGCGACCGGACCGCCGACGGGTCGTTCTGGTACGCGGTGCGGACGACCGGCATCTTTTGCCGCCCCTCCTGTCCATCACGCGCGGCTGATCCGGCGAACGTCACGATCCACGAAACGATCGCGGCGGCCAAGGCGAGCGGCTGTCGTCCCTGCAAGCGCTGCAACCCCGAAGGAAGCTCGGCCGACGAGGAGAACATCGCCCTGGTGGAGGCGGCGACGCGGACCATCGATGCCGCTGGGACGCTGCCGTCGCTCGGCGAACTCGCCGAGGCGGCGGGCCTCAGCCCCGCATATTTCCATCGGCTGTTCAAGTCGGTCACCGGCCTTAGCCCGCGGGGCTACGGCGCAGCCCGGCGCGCGCAACGCGTGCGGGAAGATCTGCGCACCAGCCGCTCGGTGACGGAGATCATTTACGCCGCCGGGTTCGGCTCGAACGGCCGCTTCTACGAGCAGTCGGAGGCGATGTTGGGCATGACGCCGAGCCGCTATCGCGCCGGCGGGGCCGACGAGACGCTCCGCTTCGCCGTGGGCGAAACGTCGCTCGGCGCGATCGTCGTGGCATCCAGCGAGAAGGGTGTCGCGGCGATCCTGCTGGGCGACGATGCCGACGCGTTGGTGCGCGATCTGCAGGACCGGTTTCCGAAGGCGACGCTGGTTGGCGGCAATCGAGGGTATGAGCGGTTGGTCGCCCGGGTGGTCGGTGCCGTGGACGCGCCGGGAGTTCGCATCGATCTGCCGCTGGACGTGCGAGGCACGGCCTTCCAGCAGCGCGTCTGGAACGCGCTGCGCAGGATTCCGCCCGGCACGACCACCACTTATGCCGCGATTGCCGAGGCGATCGGGGCGCCGCGGGCGACGAGGGCGGTCGCCGGGGCTTGCGCGGCAAATGCGCTGGCGGTCGCCATTCCATGCCATCGGGTGGTTCGGAACGACGGATCGCTCTCGGGTTATCGCTGGGGAATAGAGCGCAAGCGTGCCCTCATCGACCGCGAAGCAAGCGCCGCCGGCCGGCGCCGCAGCGACGATCTGTTTGCTCTCGAATAGCGGTGCGCCGGGCGTGCGGCGCGGACCTCAAGGACTGGCGCGGCATCCATAGACGCCACGAGCGATGGGTGCAACGGCTCCCCCGGAAGGATGGTGTCTCGGGAAAACCTATGCCGCGGCATCCACCTGCGCCCGCGCCTGTCGAATGTCGCGGGCGGGGGGTTGCCCGAACATGCGGCCATATTCCCGCGTGAACTGCGGCACGCTCTCGTAGCCGACGCCGTGGGCGGCATCGCTGACCGCCTCGCCCTCGGCGAGCATCCGGCGTCGGGCCTCGATCAGGCGGAGCTGCTTCTGGAATTGCAGGGGCGAGAGCGACGTGATCCCGCGGAAATGGAGGTGAAAGGCGGACAGGCTCATGCCGGCAGCCTCGGCCAGCGCCTCGACCTTGATCGCTTCGGCATAGCGGCGCCGAAGGATCGCGACCGCGCGCGCGACCCGCCGGGCGTGACTGTCGGTGACGCCGAGCGCGCGGATGGCGCCGCCGTGCCGCCCGCTGAGCAGCCAGTAATGCAGCTCGTGGCTGAGCTGTGCTCCCAGCACCGCAAGCGCGTCGGGCCGGTCAAGGAGCCGCAGGAGGCGCAGGGCCGCGTCGGCCACTTCCGCCCCGGTCGGATCGACGCGCACCGGCTGGTCCGCCTCGAACGGCGCCGGACCGATCTGGCCCACCAGGTCGGCAATGGTGGCCGGATCGAGTTCGAGGACCAGCGAATAATAAGGCAAGGCGCGGCTGGCGGTCGTGATCTGGCTGACGGTCGGCACATCGCTGGTGATGAGAAGCGAGTCGCCAGCGCCGAAGTCGTAGCTGCGGCTGCCCATCGTCACCCGCTTACCGCCTTGCAGCACGAGCGCCACCAGGGGCTTCGACACGGCATATTGCAGCAGGCTCGGTGCCGTCTCGCGCAGGATCACGAGACCCTCGACCGGAGTGACCGCGACGCCCTTGTCAGCACGGGCGTCGGCATAGCGCCGGGCATGGTCGAGAAGCTGGTCGGTCATCGGCTGAGGATAGCAAGCCAGCCGAATGCATCAACTTGTCGGGACGATCAGGCAAGTCTTACGGACAATCGCGCAACATCGGCGGTGCGGCCCGGCGCATAGGGCAGGGAACACCAACCGGAGGCATTCGTGACAACCATCTCCCTCGTGACCGGCGGCAGCCGCGGCCTCGGCCGCAACACCGCGACCAGCATCGCTGCCCGTGGCGGCGACGTGATCCTCACTTATCACAGCGGCAGGGAGAACGCGGACGCGGTCGTCGCCGAGATCGAGGCTCTGGGCCGCGAGGCGGTCGCCTTGCAGCTCGACACGGGCGATGTAGCCAGCTTTCCCGCTTTCGTGAAGGCGCTGGGCGAGGCATTGTCCGACACGTGGGGCCGCGACACGCTCGACCACATCGTCAACAATGCCGGCCATGGCGAGATGGCGGACTTTGCCGCCACCACCGAGGAGCAGTTCGACAAGCTGTTCGCCGTGCACGTCAAGGGCGTGTTCTTCCTGACGCAGGCGCTTTTGCCTGTGCTGGCCGATGGCGGGCGCATCATCAACTTCTCATCGGGCCTGACCCGTGTGTCGTTCCCCGGCTTCTCCGCTTATTCGGCCGCCAAGGGCGCAATCGAAATTCTCACCATCTATCTGGCCAAGGAGCTGGGCGGCCGCGGCATCACCGCCAACGCCGTGGCGCCCGGCGCGATCGAGACCGACTTCCTGGGCGGCGCGGTGCGCGACATCCCGGATTACAACAGCGCGTTCGCCGGGATGACCGCGCTCGGCCGCGTCGGCCTGCCTGACGATGTCGGGCCGATGGTGGCAAGCCTGCTCGGCCCGGACAATCGCTGGGTCACCGGCCAGCGTATCGAAGTCTCAGGCGGTCAGACGATCTGACGCCCACCAGCGGGTGTCGCGAGGCGGCGCCCGCATCTTCTGCGGAGACCGGCCATATGCCGAAGCTCATCATCCATTCGCTGGTCGGTACGTTCGACGCAGCCGATCGCCAGCGGATCGCGGGCGCCTTGACGACCCTGGGGCTCGACTGCGAGGCGCTGCCATCCTCGCCGATGGTGCGCAGCACCGTGTGGACATACTTCGCCGACTATGCGGCCGATGCCGTGTTCATGGATGACGAACCCGCCCGGCTGCCTCTCGTGACGCTTCAGATATTTGTGCTGGCCGACGGCCTTGACCACTCCGGAAAGCGCAGACTGATCGAAGGAGCGACCGCCGTCCTTAACCGGCGTCCGGATGGAACCAAGGTCGCTCCGGTGTACGTCGTCATCCACGAGGTCGCCGAAGAGAATTGGGGCATCTTCGGCCAGCAGGCTGATCTGACCGCGTTGCGGGCCAGCCCCCCGGACGCGGCCGCAATCTGACGATCGCCCTGCACGATTACAGCTGGGACCGCCATTGCCGACGACCGGTCGATCCTGGAGCCCGGTTGCTGCCGTCAGGCTGCCCGAAGCATCGCCACGATCCGCGCGCATTCTTCCTGCAGCGCCTTGGTGCGGGCTCTCACCTCCAAGCTCGTGCTCCGCGTCTGATTGGCAGCAGCGGCGGTGGCTACGAAGGAGTCGGTTATGGCCGTAAGCGCGCGGCGGGCACTGTCGGAGTTTTCCTCGATGTCGACGGCCATGCTCCTGATCGAAGCGCTGTCCTGCTCCTGCTGCACGGCAGTGTTGATGGTCTCCCGGGCTGAAGCCGCGAGCGTATCGAGCGTGGCACCCAGGGAATCGCTGATCGCTACGGCCGAAGCGGTGGCCCGACCGATATTGTTCACGCATTCGGCGATCTGCTTGGTGGTGCCGGCGGTTTGCTGGGAAAACGCCTTCACCTCTTGGGCGACCACGGCGAAGCCCCGGCCCGCATCGCCGGCGCGGGCCGCCTCGATCGTGGCGTTCAGCGCGAGGAGATTCGTCGCACGGCTAAGGCTTGCGATGTGATCAGCGGCCTGCTCGATCGCCGCGACGCTATCGACGAGGGACTCATTGGCGGATCGCGCTGCAGCGGAGTCCCTGGAACCGTCGATGGCCTTGTTCGCCGACCTGCTTGCCTCTTTGCCGATCGATTCTACCGATGCGGCAAGGGCCTTCATCGTCTCCAGAATCGCCGCGGTCGCCCTGGTCGTCCGGTCGGAGCGGTCGTTCGCCGTCCGGACCTGCGCCTCCTGCTCGCGAATGACCCTGAGCGAATGGTCGGCGCTTCGGTCGAGTTCGGTCGCCGACGCAAGCAGATCCTCGACCAGTGCGCCGACCGTCTCCTGCAGCTGGTCCGCGATGACCCTTGCCGAAGTCTTCAGTTCGCGGCGATGCTCTCCCTCGGCTTGGGTGCGCGCGTGAGCCTGCGCCTCGCTCTCCGCCTTCGCTTCGCGCGTCTCGGCTAGGGCTGCTTCCGCCAGCAGACGCGCCTCCTCCTGCCGGGAAGTGGCAGCCTCGGCAGCGACGGACTTTGCCTCCGATTGACGGCTCAGGCGGGTCACGCGATCGATCAGAACGCCCGACACCACCAGGAAGAGAAGCGCGCAGCCGAGTGTCAACGGCAGGATGGCGACGAATGCCGTGCTGCCTGGCGAGAGGCTGCGCCACGTTATCGTGGCGAGGGGCCGGCCCGCCCAATCGAGCAATGTCGTGGATGACATCGGCTCTCCGGTCCGGCCCCGGAGATTGGAATGAAGATCGGGGAGGCTGTACGCCTTCGACCAGTCCGCGAGCCTCTGGTTATCGATCATCGAGACTTCCACTGACAGCCGGAAGGTCAGGCGGTCCAGCGTGAGCGGACCGCTTTCACGAACGATCGGCATGATCCCGATCAAAGCCGGTTGGCCGCCGAAGCTTGTGCTGATGACGAAGGCGTCCTTCCTCCGGCGGGCCTCGGCCTCGGTCCGCGGCACATGGTCAAGCAGCGTCCGCAGCGCCGAAGCCGGGATCAACGTCTCCAGCTTCGCCCGTCCGTTACCGGGGGTATGACCGAAGAGGGTCCTGCCGTTCGCGTCCAAGACGAAGGCGCACGCAGTCGCCGCGCCATAGAACGACCTGAGCCACCGCAGGTCCCACACGCCATAGACATGGTTCGCCGCCTCGTCCCATTGAGCATTGACTAAGGTTGCCTTGCTCAACAGCGCCCGTTCCCGACCGATGGCGCCGGCGATCGTGGCGGCCGCATTCCGGTTGGCGTCGTGGTTTGCGCGGCGGACGAGGATGCCGACGACCAGCGTGGAGCTGATGAATGCGATCGCTGTCAGAAGAACGAGGAGGATGGGGATCGACACCCCAGCCCGCGCACTGCGGATGCGTAGAACGACAGGGAGGCGACGGCGCATCGCACCTGCTTCTAACCATACAGAGTTAACGACGCGTTAGGTTTACGCGCGGTCGCGCACGCGAACAACGAGTGGGTGGTGCGTGACGCAGTCGGCGGCGAAAGGGTCTCTACACGCGCGTTCCCTGTTACAGCGGGATTTTACAGGGAGTGTTCCGCTTTCACGCCCCGCTTCGACTATAAGAAAGCGCAGAACCCAGAGCCGTTGGAGGCAAATTCCCTAGAGTTCGAACAGCGAACTTTTTCGGTAGATCAGCGATACTTATGCCCTCTAACATTCGCGTCTAGAAGTGAGTGGGACCGTTAGGAAGCGCCATGGCCGAGTTTAAGATTGTCAGCCGCGGTGAAGGGTTTGTGGAGTGGGTAAAGGAGGGGTACTTCCATCCCTCATATCTTGCAGACCTGCTGGATAAGGCGCCGGAACCGCTGCTGGGGGCCGACGCTTTCAATCAGCTTCAAACCTTTCTGCGGGATTTTGCGCCACCCGATCGCTGGCGTGTCAAGCGCAAGCGCGAGGGCTTGGCGCTTGCGGCCCTTGTGAGGGCTTCAACCAGCGATGCCGTGGTGCAGGAGGTGAAGGACCTTCTCTGCCAATACCTGAGCGGCCGCTCGATACGTAGGCGTGGACGGCCGGCAAAAATATCCCCTCTTTCAGCTCTCGATCTGCCGCTGCTTGCGAAGTTTTTCAAGGATCATATCGAAATAGCCCTATGTGAAGGTGCGCCCCTGGTGGTTCCGAAATTCGGGATGGTTCACGAGGAAGAGGGGTGGAGAGATCTGGCTATAAGCGAACGCGCCATGCTTATCGCACACAAGGCCCTTCGCGACCGCGGCTTCCATCCTCCGTCCCCGCGCACGTTGCGCAATCAGCTGCCTCGTCGTTCGACGCTCGGGATTTTTCTCTGAAAGACTTGATCGATCCATGTCCTTAGTTGGCCGGCTCCCTTTTCATGGAGCCGACCTCATGCCACAGAAGACCTATCCGCTGCGGGCACTGGCGATCGACTATCCCTCGACCGCCAGCATCAAGCGCAATCCCAACAACACCAGAAAGCACCCGCCTTCGCAGGTGAAGAAGCTGGCGCAGACGATGCGCGAGGTCGGGTTTCTCGTACCCATAGTCGTCGATGCCGATGGAGTGATTCTGGCCGGGCATGCGCGACTGGAGGCCGCAATCGTGATCGGGTTGAAGACGGTTCCCGCGGTTTATGTCCGCGACCTCAGCGAAGCGCAGGCTCGCGCATTCATGATCGCCGATAACAAGCTCGGCGACCTCAGCAGCTTCGATATGGAGAAGCTGGCGATCGAGTTCGACTTCCTGCTGAAGGGTGACGACAGCTTCTCCATCGAGAATACCGGGTTCGATATCGTGGAGTTGATCGCGTTCTGGGCAACGATCGCACGTCTTCCGATGAGGAAGACGTCGAGCTCCCGTTTGAAGACGCGTTGCCGGTCAGCCGGTTGGGGGACCTGTGGCTCGTCGGCAAGCACCGCATCCTGTGCGGCAGCTGCCTCGACCGCTCCAATGTTGCCCGGCTGTTTGATGGCAAGCGCGCCAGCCTTGTTCTGACTGACCCGCCGTATGGCGTAGCCATCGAGAACAACGTCTCCGGTCTCGGCGCGAACAAGCACAAGGACTTCGAGATGGGCTGCACCGAGGATTCGCGGTGGTCCACAACCTGCCGGCGTTGCTGATAGCGAGCTTTCGAAATCGGTTTCGGTGCACTTTTCTCCAATGGCTGTTACCTTAGCATCCTGTCGTCTAGGACCCACTTCCAGCCATTCGCGGCTTATTTTCGTCACCCCAACTCTTGCCGTCCGTTCATGCTAGCAACGGCGGGGGGTGTCGAGCCACGGCCTCAGCCGTCTACTCGGCCAACTTTCGAGAGGATCGAGTACCGGGAACGTAATCGGGACCTAAAAGCCGTTCGGACGTCGAGGTTGCGAATGGCATCGCCGCTCACCTGCCAGAAGCCTTGATTTGCGCGTCTGGTAGCGACCTGATCTCGCAGCCGTTTCGCCGCCGACGCTCCAGCCGCCAAGGCCACCCCTGCTACGCCGGGAGCTTGGCCCTTCCGGTGTCCTCCCCGGCATCTCGAAAGTAGCTCGAAGGTGTCGTTCCCAACGTCCGTCTGAACAACGCGATGAAGGCGCTGACGCTGTCGTAGCCAAGGTCCAGCGCGACGCCGGTCACCGCCGCGCCTTCCGCCAACAGTTCAAGTGCGCGCATCAGCCGTGCCCGCTGGCGCCAGGCGGTGTAGGTCAGGCCGGTCTCCGCCACGAACCGGCGGCTCAGCGAACGTTCGGCAATGCCCGCCCATTGCGCCCATTGTGCCATCTCGCGTCTGTCGCCGGGATCGCTCAACAGCGCGCGCGCGACGCAGACCAGCCGAGGATCGCGCGGCAGCGGCAAGCCGAACGGCTCGAGCGGCGCGGCGCGTAGCTCGTCAAGGATTATCAGCGCGACACGTCGCTGCGCCGCCTCCATCGTGCAGCCCTCCCAGCCGGCTGCACGGACCACCGCCTCACGCAGCAGCCCGCTTACCCGGATCGTGCACGGACGGTCGGGCAGCGTCGCGCAATCCAGTTGCGCGACATAGCACCCCCAGCCCGCGACTGCACCATGCGTCCACCCATAGTGCGGCTGGTTTGGCGGCAGCCACACTGCGTGGTCCGGCGGCACCACCCACGCGCCCGTCTCGGTTCCTACGGTCAGCAGACCCTGTCGCAGCCCGGACAGCTGGCCTCGGGCATGGCTGTGCATGCCAAGGTCGCGATGCTCCGCATGGGTATCGTGAATCGCGACGAGGATCGGCTCGGGCGAGGCACTTTCCGCAAGCAACAGCTTTTCTCGCGACATGGCGCCTCCTAGATACTCGTTGGCCGCTATAGCTTAGCGCCGCCGCAAGACTTCTGGTAGCGGGCCGTACTCTGAAGGTACAGGTTTCGAGGGTGGAGGTCATATGGTCGCGCAGTCAGTTCCCGTCGGAACATCCTCTCCCGCCGACGGCACAGCGGCGCTGGTCAGCGGTGCGAGCTTCGCAGGGCTTGCGACGGCCTTCTGGATGAACCGACTCGGCTATCGGGTGACAGTCGTCGAGGTTACCGGCGGGGTCAGGAAAGGTGGCACACCCGTCGACATCGAAGGCGAGACGATCGACATCCTCAGCCGCATGGGAGTGATGGACGCCGTCCGCGCTAAGTCGCTTCCCCCGCGTAAGTTCGAGTTCCGGAGCGCCAACGATGCTTTGATCAGCGTGATGGACCACGGTTCGATTTTCAACGCCCATGAGAAGTACGAGATTCACCGTGACGACCTGCTGGATATCCTGTTCAGAGCGATCGAGGATTCGGTCGAGATCGTGTTCGGCCAATCGATCCAGAAACTCGAGGATGGGCCGGACGGCGTAGCGGTAACGTTCGATGACGAGTCCCGACGCGACTACGCGCTGGTGGCCGGGTGCGATGGCAATCGATCCAGAACCAGGCGACTGGCATTCGGAGAAGCTGACGACTCCTTTTTCATGGGCGGCTACGTCTACATAAAGGTCGTTCCCACAACGGGTTTCCTTCCCGCCAACGTTTCGCAATTGTTTAACACGCCAGGTCGAGCGGCGCTGCTGAACGGTTACGAGGATCAGACCGACATCTTCTTCGCCTTTCGGAGCGATCACGAGATCGATTATGACCATCGTGATCGTGCACAGCAGCGCCGCATGATCCACGACCATTTTGACGGGCTTGGCTGGAAGGTTCCGGCGATGCTCGACTGCATGGGCGCGAACGATGATTTCTACTTCGACAAGCTGAATCAGATCAGGATGCCGTGCTGGTCCAGGGGTCGGATCGTGTTGGTGGGCGACGCCGGATATTGTGTCTCACCGATGGCAGGCATGGGCGGCTCCATGGCGATCATCGGCGCTGCTAGGTTGGCGGACGCCTTGCAGCGTCACGGCGATGATTACGGTGCGGCCTTCGAGGAGTACGAAGACAATCTGCGCCCCTTCGTCGAGGAGGTGCAGGAGAAGGCCTTCGGCGTCGGGCTAGGCATGATGTGCCCGGCGGACGATGGCGAACTCGCAGAGCGCAACCAGCGACTTGCCGAGGGCGGCACTAGGACCTGATCCCATCGCGCACCCCGCGGGCGCCTCGCAACGTTCGACGGTGGAGCGGGAAAGGCAGGAGCGGCCTGCCCGGTAACACCGTGCGATGGCAGAGCCGCTACGCTGACGGTGATGGCACCTGCCGCCAAGACCGCGCCCCCGAAATCGGACGGCGGTGGCGAAGGAATGGGTAAGCAACGGTCGTCACAAAGGACGAAGTCGGGGATGAGCCAGACGCGACGGGCGAGACCCAAGCCCGGACGCTCAGAGGCACTCGTCCGCTTCCCTAAAGCAGACTTTTGTTCATCTCGGTGCGATAACCGTTCAGGTGCTCAGAGAAGCCGGCCGAACGGCACGGTTTGGTGGATTGGAGACGGTCAGCTTTGATTGGATAGCGGTAAAGCGGGCTATCCACCTAGCTTGTCCCAAGCAACCTTTGGCGTAACAGTGGCCATTGTCGAAACGCCCCCTTCCTTCAGGGCGCCTACCCTCGACGCCGGACCTTCCAACCGCCCATTTCGCACATTTATCGACATGTAGCCGTATCCGTCTGGCCCAAAGTTCGGCCGACGCAGAACGACAATATATTGGTCGTTCCAAGCGATGCGTTCCACCGTGCCGTCTATTACCCCACCACCGCCGTTATCTTTGCTGTCTAGCGTGTCGATATAATATGTTTCCCCATCCTCCCACTGTCGGAGGCAATAGTTCCCCGCAAGCCGGCGACAGCTAAGGCCAAAAGGGTCCTGGTCGCATCCCGTAAGGGCGGTAACCATGCTGAGCGCCGCTAAGAGGCCGGTCAGTCTTATCATCAGGCCATCGATAGCACTTGCCCCGATATGGCTGAAGGTCTGGTTTTCAGCGGGACCGAGGACGGCCGCAACGGCGACAGTGGTCGCTGCCGACCGGCAGCCTCACGGCCGCGCGGACCCAGGACCGGCCGTCCACGCGCCCGACCGCAGTTCCATCTTCAGACATTCATTCATATTAGATTTCCGGCCAGACAATGGTGGCCTGAGAGGCCTAGCGAGCCTCCCGCGCGTTGCGGACCGTGCGCCCGGAGGCTACCAGCATCTAAGCGCGAGAGGGCTTCGAAAATGCGAGACGGGTGGTTGGCGATGCTCTCGGCGATCGCACTGCCGGCCTGTGGTGGCGGCGCGCCAAAGTCGCCGCCAATCGGCCAGGGTGCAACAGGCGCGCTCACGGTCGCGGCGGCGCCCGACGACCAGTCACGCAGGATCGTTTCCGCTGCACAGGCTTTCCTCGCCAGCCTGAATGCCGCGCAGCGCAAGGCGGTGCTGTTCCCCTTCTCCGATGGCGCCCAGCGGGTGAAGTGGTCGAACTTTCCGACCGGCTTCGTTCCCCGCTCCGGCGTCCCGTGGAGCCAGCTGAACCCGGCGCAGCGCGGCGACCTGCGCGCACTGTTGGCGGTCGTGCTCAGTCCGCAGGGCCTCGCCATGGTGGGCGAGCAAATGGACGCCGACGACATCCTCGCGCGCAGGGAACCCAACATGTTCGGCGCCGGCAGATACTTCGTCAGCTTCGTCGGCACCCCTGCGCTCGACAAGGTCTGGACGCTGCAGTTCGGCGGCCATCATCTCGCGATCAACGCCACGGTGGCGGGACCGAACGTATCGCTGTCGCCGAGCCTGACTGGTGGCGAGCCGCTGAAGTACATCAAGAGTGGCAAGAGAATCTACATCGTCGAGAATGAGGTTAAGCAGGCGCAGGCATTGATGCGCCTGCTCTCGCCCGGCCAGATCAAGCGAGCGGTGCGCTCGACCGAGAAGATCGACCTCGTCCTCGGCCCCGGCCACGACGGACAGGTCCTGCAACCCGAGGGGTTGCCGGGAAGAGCCATGTCGCCCGCACAAAAGACGCAGTTCCTGAAGCTGATCGAGGCGAGGCTCGACTTCCTCAACGCGGACGATCTGAAGCCGCAGATTGCCGCGATCGAGGCAACGCTGGACCGGACAAGTTTCGGATGGTGGGGGCCGATCGCTCCGCTCGGCGCCGCCTATTACCGCATCACCGGCCCGGGCGTGCTGATCGAATTCTCGCCACAGGACATGGATGGCGACGCCACAAACCACGCGCATAACATGTTCCGCGATCCCGCGAACGAGTATGGCTCGGCCTGGACCAAGCTGCAGTGAGCGGCATTCGCCGCTGTATCGCCGTCTGCGTGCTGGCGTCGGCTGGCGTCGCGGGCGCGCATCCGATCCACGAGGTCGTGCAGAATGCCTACATCACACTGACTCCGGGTGCCGTCGAGCTTCAGTTGGATCTGACCGCCGGCCCCAAGGCCGCCGGCGCGATCATTCGCGCGCTCGACACGAATCGTGACAGGCTCGTCACCCGGGCGGAAGCGCGCACTTACGCGTTACACGTTCTGTCCTTGTCCGCGCTGCAGATCGACCGGCGTCCGCTCGACCTGCGAGTGATAGCCATCGATGTGCCGCCCTATGCCGCGCTTTTCGGGGCGCATGGGACGATCCGCATCGCTGCCCGCGCCGCTCACATTGGGCGCGCCGGCACCGCCAGTCTCTTCTACCGCAACGGCTACAACCCCGCCGAGAGCCGGTGCGACGCCAACGTCTTCGTTAAATCTGGTGGCACGGTGCGATATCAAGTGGCATCGCAAGATCGCGGACGTGACGGTAGGGCGCTAGCCGTGCGCTACCTTACCATGGTCCATTAGACCCAGATGCAGCCGTTCCAACCCACTTCGCCGGATACCAACTTCCGACATCCATTCATGGTCGAGGCGGACGTCAATGGGCGCTCAAACAGTGTCGTCGGTGACGCTCAGCGGACGCCGGGCGTAGCGCCGGAGTGCCAGATGCCCAAGCGATCCCATGCCGTCTTGCGGCGATCAGCCATTATGCCAAGCATCCGCGAGCTTCCGGAGCTTCTCTTTTAACATGTGATCCATGCTGGCTAGGCCGTACTCGAGCGCAGGACGAACTCCGCCCGTTCCCGCACCGATAGGGAGCGATCCGTCACGAGCGGGATCGCAAACGCGCGGGCTTCCGCCGTTCCAGGCAGGTGTCGGATGACGCCGGCGAGCGCCACCCTGCGGACGGCAGCTGACCGATCACTGACGCCGCGCGCGATGAGCGCTTTCCGAGCCGGAGTGACGGTGAGGGGGCGGTGGTCGAATACAGTCACCCGCCGCCGTAGTCCCATCGACTTGTCGATCCACTGCCACGCGGTGCCCGAAGGCCACTCCGCCTTGCCGTCGATCAGGGCGTGCAAAGCGACAGCGCGCACCGAAGGCTGCGTCGCCTCGTGAGCGATCCGCTCCAAATGGCGGTCCAGCGCGGACGTGCGAAGGGCGTAGCGGAGCGTAGACGCTTGCGGACCCGTCCTCTCGAACGCGATTAGCTCTGCCAGTTGCGCTGCCACGTCGTCGCGGCCGAACACCTGATCCAGGATCGCGCGCTCGTCTCGCCACCTGCTCCAGCTCACCTGCCGCACCAGCAGCTCCGCTGCGGTACGAGCCACAACGGACGGGTCGGTGACAGGGAACGAGCGGTTCGCACACCGTGCCGCCGCCTGTCGGACGGGCTCTGCCCAATCGTTCAGCCGCCAAAGGATCGCAGCGAACAGGAACGGACTAGGCAGGCCTCCCGTGATCTTCAGGAGCGCGGCCTCGCGGAGCCGGCCGTCCCTGTGGAATAGGAAGAGGTATTCCAGTCCCGGCACCCGGAGCAGCTGCTCGGCGTCACTGGGGCGCAGCGACAACAGCCTGCCCAACAGCGGTTGTGGCGGGTGACGGTACAAGCCGGCAGCGTTCGCGATCTCCCCGTCTGCCCGGGCGACGTAGCCGGGTTTCAAGCAAGCGAGCATCTTCAGCGTCGCTTCTAAATCAGCGCCAACAATGTCGCCCTGTCGCACCTTGGTGCCAGTCTCGCCCAAAGCGCCTAGTAATTCGGCGGAAAGGAGAGTGGTCCGAGCCATCAACGATTCAAGGTGCGTCACCTATCAACGCCCGTCAATGTCGCCGCGGATTGGATGGCTTTGGTGTGTCGGGCGAGACCCACAAAGCGACATTCAGGACGCCGAGTTGGATCCCCAACTTCAGCCATCCGTTCAGCTTGACCCGGGGACAGCCAGATCTACGGACTCACCGAGTCCGCCGCCCGCTCGCGCGCTCGGCCATTACTTCCGACCGACTGCGATCCGAGCCGCCGCGAGGGCCGGTCCCACCCACCACCACTGCGCCGGGATGGCCGTCGCCATCGCGAGCAGTGGCGTGCTGGCGGCGACCATCAGTTGTCCGAGCCCTGCGGCCAATCCGCCACCGACGCCCTCGTCAACTTTCTTGTTGAACTCCGCGGCAATTCCGTTGCGACGCTCCAGCAGGTATCGTCCGATGGCGCCGAACACGTTGTGGAGCAGACCTTGGAGGTATGCGAGGCGGGCGGGATCGGACGCCCCCGGCTCTAGGCGGGCCTCGGCGATGGTCTCCGCCAGCTCAGGCGAAACGAGCTGGGGCGCCGCCTGGATCGCCTCGCCCAGCCCGGCGAGCGCCGACTCAACTCTTTCATCGAACGGCGACCGCGCCGCCTCGTTCAGGAACTCGCGCCACGCGGGGAGCTGCTTCGCAAACTGCCCCAGCGCGTCAATGAAGGCTGTCGCGTCCGCGGCATCGATCGGCAGCAGCTCCTCGTCCAGCTTGACCTTGAGCGAGGCGAGCGCCTGCGCCTGGTTCGCGATCCGAAGCGCCCTCGCGTCATTGAGCGGCTCCGACAGCAAGTTGGCCACTCGACCCATCCGCGCCCCAAACGCGCCGCCGAGGTTGTGTCCGAGGCGCGCCAGCCGAGTAGCGTCGTCGGCGTGGTCGACGCGAAGGGCGTCCAAGCGCGCCATCGCGCGGTCTTGCCCGCCCCTGCGGTCATCAGAAAGCACCAACCCGGCATCGACCACCGCGACCCTCGGCGCGAAGGCGACTGGCGAGGTGTCGATGATGGACGCCTCGCGTGCGAGCGCTGCGTCCGCTACGACCGGCGGAACCTGCCCGTGTCGGGCAATAAGGGCCGCCTGGGTGATCGCCGCCCTGAACGTCTGTTGCGCGAACGGCTTGGCGATCAGCGCAGCGTAGGAGGCGGGCGGATCGGCTTCTAGCGCAATCTGCGGCGACGCGGTCGCCACTACTAGCGCAGACCCATGCCCCTGCGCCGCCCTGGCGGCCGCGGCGAGTCCCGCACCGGGCTTCAAGATCGTCTCCGTCACGAGGATGTCCGGCTTTAACTTTAGGGCCATCGCGACTGCCTCCCTCTCTGACGTGGCGACGCCAACTGCCAAGTGTCCGAGTTGCCCCAGCAGATCGCTCATCATCATCGCGACAAGCGGCTCGGGCTCGACGAGCATGACCTTAAGCCCAAGCGGCGCGCGCGTCGCCGCGACGGCATCGCCGACAAGTCCGTCGAGCGTCTCGCTAGGGAGGTTGAGCACCCGGCCCGCCTCCTCCGTTGTAAAGCCTTCGAGGGAGACTAAGAGCGTCGCCTTGCGCACGAGGGGAGGCAGTCTAGCGAGCCAGTCATAGGCGAGAGGCAGCGCGGATCGGTCGGTCCCGTCCTTCGTGGGGGAGGCTTGTGCCGTCTCCTCGAAGACTCTGTAGAGCGCGCCTCTGACGTTACCCCGGTCGATGCGCTCGTGATCGGCCACGATCGCCTCCAACGTCGCCCTAACGAGGACGTCGCCTGCAGAATATCCTCCTGTGAGAAGCGCCGCATAGCGGCGCAGCAGAGGGAGATGCGGTTGAATTTGCTTTCCTAGCGGCACCGAATGGAGCTTTGCTGCCCGCCGGGTCGCAAGTCCAGGCCTGGCCCTCGGTTCTCCATCTTTTCGGGCGCCAGACAGCCTGTGGTCCAGCCACTTACCATGGCCATGTGACCCATAAGTGGTCGCTCCATGGCTCTCGGCGGCGTCTCACAAGCGGACACCCGTTCATCTCAGTAAAACGAGTAGCCTACAAGCGTTCAACCCGGGCAACGGGATCGGATGTGGGAAGATCGGCCTTGTCGCAAATCCATTGGCGCCATGCACGGACCGCGATCGTTCAGCAGTTCTAGGAACAAGAGCGGGACGAAATGCACCAGATCAACCG
>CAXTMX010000021.1:37401-37706 GCA_964245585.1 uncultured Sphingomonadaceae bacterium
CCGAGCGTTGTAGATGTCGCCCGTGACGCCGGGCGGAGGTTTGGGGCCATGCACCGACCATGCTCGTTGGGCCGTTCCAGATAACGAGAGCGGGACGAAATGCACCAGATCAACCGCGGCACCGGCCGCAAATTGCTGCTTATCCACGGTCTCGGCGGAAGCTGGCGATCGTGGAGCCCCATTCTGGATTCGCTCAGCGTCAGTCGAACGGTGATCGCAATCGACCTGCCCGTTTTTTTTTTTAATGATTTGGATAACTACTTTTTGTACTTATTGTGTTTGGTCGGCAGCGTCCAGCGCTACAT
>CAXTMX010000022.1:0-7177 GCA_964245585.1 uncultured Sphingomonadaceae bacterium
CGCCGCCGCCGTAGCCGCCGCCACCACCGCCGAAGCGATCGCCGCCGCCGGCATAACCGCCGCCGTAGCTGCTCCCGCCGCCGAATCCGCCATCATCGCCGCCGAAGCCGTCGCGCTTGTCCTTGCCGCCGCGCTGCCCGCGCCGCCCTCTATCGAAACTCATGCCCTGATATTCTTTCCACAATCGCCCCAGTGCCGCCTCAAGAACCTGCGTCGGGGGCCCGCGCACATCCTTCGGCGCGAAAGTCGCAGCGCGCCAGACGGCGGCATAGCGCAAAATCTGCAGCCTCGCGAGTCGCTTTTCGGTAGAGCCGCCGCATCAGGCTTGCGGCCGGACGCGCGGCGCGGCAGGAACCGCGCCATGCAGGAGATTCTCACGCTGTTCGCCGAGCCGGCGACCTGGGCCGCGCTGGCCACGCTGATCGTGATGGAGGTGGTGCTCGGCATCGACAACCTCATCTTCATCTCGATCCTGTCGAACAAATTGCCCGAGGCGCAGCGCCAGAAGGCGCGGCGGCTCGGCATCGGCCTCGCGCTCGGCATGCGCCTCGTGCTGCTGTCGACGATCGCGTGGCTGGTCGGGCTGACCACGCCGGTGCTCGATCTCGGCATCCACGGCGCGCCGGGAGCGCACGGCGAGCCGGCGTTCGAGACGATGTTTTCGTGGCGCGACCTGATCCTGATCGCCGGCGGGCTGTTCCTGCTGTGGAAGGCGACCAAGGAGATCCATCATTCGATGGACCCGCAGCCGAGCGACGCGGTGCTCGACAAGAAGGGCACGCTGGCGATGGGGCTCGGCGCGGCGATCTTCCAGATCCTGCTGCTCGACATCGTCTTCTCGATCGATTCGATCCTGACCGCGGTCGGCATGACCGACGATCTGCCGGTGATGGTGGTCGCGGTGGTCGTCGCGGTCGGCGTGATGCTGCTCGCGGCCAATCCGCTGGCCGAGTTCATCGCGCGCAACCCGACCGTGGTGATGCTCGCCCTGGGCTTTCTGCTGATGATCGGCGCGGTGCTGATCGCCGACGGCTTCGGCATCCACGTGCCCAAGGGCTATATCTACGCGGCGATGGCCTTCTCGGCCGGGGTCGAGATGCTCAACATGGCGCAGCGCAGGCGGCGCGCGAAGGCCTAAGGGCATTGAGCCACGGGCGCGCAGCCCCTATGCCGCACCCATGACCGTTCATCTTCACGAAGAGGATTTGCCCGCCGGCGTCCTCGCGCCCGGCCCCGTCGCGGTCGACACCGAGACGATGGGGCTGAACACGCCGCGCGATCGCCTCTGCCTGGTCCAGATCGCCGACGGGCGCGGCGACGAGCATCTCGTCCGCTTCGCGCCCGGCAGCGACTATGCCGCGCCCAATTTGCGCGCGGCGCTGGCCGATCCGGCGCGGCTCAAGCTCTATCATTTCGCCCGCTTCGATCTCGCCGCGATCCGCTGCTACCTCGGCGTGACCGCGGCACCGGTCTATTGCACCAAAATCGCGTCGCGGCTGATCCGCACCTATACCGACCGGCACGGGCTGAAGGAGCTGGTGCGCGAACTGCTCGGCCAGGAAATTTCGAAGCAGCAGCAAAGCTCGGACTGGGGCGCGCCCGAGCTCAGCGACGCGCAGAAGGACTATGCTGCGTCCGACGTGCGCTATCTCCACGCGATGCGCGACAAGCTCGACGAGCGGCTGGTGCGCGAAGGGCGGATGACGCTGGCGCAGGCCTGCTTCGATTTCCTCCCGTGGCGCGCCGAGCTCGATCTCGCCGGCTGGCCCGAGATCGACATCTTCGCCCATGTCTGAGACCGGTGCGTGGCGCTCGCGTTGAGCCCGAGCGCCGGGCGCAGCCGCGACGCGCGGCGCGCCTGGGCGGTGCCCGGAAGCCGCCACGACCGGCTAATCCGGCTGACGCGGATCGGCCTGCCCGCGGCGATCGGCGGGTTGCTCGCGGTGCTGCTGCTGGCGCCGCTGACGGCCGGGCGCGACATCAGCTTCGTCCTCGCCAAGGACCGCGTCGCCGTCGCCAAGGAACGGATGCGGGTGAACCACGCGCTGTATCGCGGCGCCGACAGCAAGGGCCAGCCGTTCGCGCTGACCGCCGCCTCCGCGGTGCAGGTGACCTCGTCCGATCCGATCGTGCGGCTGACCGATCTCAGCGCGCGGATCGGCCTGTCCGACGGGCCCGCGACCCTGGTCGCAGGCCACGGCCGCTACGACATGGACAAGGAAGACGTGACGATCGACGGGCCGATCCGCTTCGCCTCCGCCGACGGCTATCGCATCGACACGCGCGACGTGCTGGTCGATCTCGGCACGCGCCGGCTGCAGAGCCACGGGCCGGTGGACGGGCGCATGCCGCTCGGCACGTTCGCTGCCCAGCGGATGAGCGCGGATCTCGAGAACCGCGTCATCCGGCTCAACGGGCGCGCCCGCTTGCATATCGTCCAGAGCCGCGCCAGAGGGTCGCGATGAGGTTTCCCGCCCGCCTGCTCGCGCTTGCCGCGCTGGTCGCGACCGGCGCCGGGGCTCAGATCGGTGCGCCCGCGCCAACGCCGCCGCGCGGCTTCGACACCGATTCCCCGGTCGACGTCTCCGCCGACCATATCGAGCTGCAGGATCGCGCCGACCGTGCGGTGATGACCGGCAACGTCCGCATCCGCCAGGGCGATCTCGGGCTCGACACGCAGCGCGTCAACGTCGCCTACCGCAGCGCCGCGGGAGGCGGCAGTCCCGAGATCCAGCGGCTCGACGCGAGCGGCGGCGTGGTGCTCACCCGACCGGGAGAGAACGCGCGCAGCCAGCTCGCGATCTACGATCTCAACCGGCGCATCGTGACGATGCTCGGCGCAGTCGTCCTCACGCGCGGCGATTCGACCGTGCGCGGCGCGCGGCTGGTCTACGATCTCAACAGCGGTCGCGCGACGGTCGACGGCGGCCGCGTGCCCGGCGGAGGGGGTGCCGCCACCGGCGGCGGACGGGTGACCGGCCGCTTCACCGTCCCCAAGCGCGCGCAGTAGCCGGCGCGCGGCGCACGCGATCGGGTCTCGACGCCCGGCACAAAGTCATGCAGGAATCCTGCCAAACAGCGACGGATTAGCCTTTCGCTAACCAAAGCGTGCGAGCGAAGACGCGAATGACCGAAATGGACAGCCTGAGCCCCGACCTCGATCGGGTGACCGTGCCGCCCGCGCCGGCGCGCGGCCTGTCGATCGTGTCGATCGCCAAGTCCTACGATCGCCGCAGCGTGCTGCGCGACGTCAGCCTCGACGTCGCGCGCGGCGAGGTGGTCGGGCTGCTCGGCCCCAATGGCGCGGGCAAGACGACCTGCTTCTATTCGGTGATGGGGCTGGTCAAGCCCGACGCCGGGCGGATCCTGCTCGACGGGGCGGACATCACCGGGCTGCCGATGTACCGGCGCGCGATCCTCGGCCTCGGCTATCTGCCGCAGGAGACCTCGATCTTCCGCGGGCTGACGGTGGCGCAGAACATCACGGCCGTGCTCGAGATGATCGAGCCCGACGCCAAAGCGCGCACCGCGCGCGTCGACGAGCTGCTCGCCGAGTTTCACCTCGACCATCTGCGCGACGCGCGCGCGACCGCGCTGTCGGGCGGCGAGCGGCGGCGCTGCGAGATCGCGCGCGCGCTGGCCGCCGAGCCCTCGATCATGCTGCTCGACGAGCCGTTCGCGGGGATCGATCCGATCTCGATCCAGGACATCCGCGGGCTGATCGGCGATCTCAAGCGCCGCGACATCGGCGTGCTGATCACCGATCACAACGTCCGCGAGACGCTCGACATCGTCGACCGCGCGTGCATCATCTACGATGGCGAGATGCTGTTCCAGGGCAGCCCGGCAGCACTCGTCGCCGACGAGAACGTGCGGCGGCTGTATCTCGGCGAGAGCTTCGCGCTGTGACGACACCTCCTCCATTTCCGTTCGCACTGAGCCTGTCGAAGTGCTTTCCTCTTTCCTCCCCAGGCAGGAAGGAAGGGAAGGGCTTCGACAGGCTCAGCCCGAACGGGACCTAGGGTCATAATGTCGCTCGGCCCCCGCCTCGATCTGCGGCAGTCGCAATCGCTGGTGATGACCCCGCAGCTCCAGCAGGCGATCCGTCTGCTCGCGCTGTCCAATCTCGAGATCGAGAGCTTCCTCGCCGAGGAGCTTGAGCGGAACCCGTTGATCGAGGCGGGCGAGGCCGAGCCCGCGGCGCACGAGGAGCCGGCTGCCGCACCCGAGCCGGACAGCGGCTTGGCGCTCGATCCCGAATATGCCGCGGAGGCGTTCGATCAGGACAGCGCGGTCGACGGCGCGCGTGGGATGGACGGCGCGCTCGGGCTCGACGGCGGGCGCGGCCCGAGCGGCGGCGACGCGCCCGATCTCGATTCGACCGTCGCGGGGGATATCTCGCTCCACGACCATCTGCTGGCGCAGGCGGGCGCGTGCCTGTCGGGCAATGAGCTGTTCGTCGCCGGGCATCTGATCGACCAGATCGACGAGGCCGGCTATCTGACCGCGACGACGCTCGATGTCTCGCAGCGGCTCGGCGCGCCGCTGGTGATGATCGAGCGCGTGCTTGGCACCATCCAGGGCTTCGACCCGACCGGGGTCGGCGCGCGCAGCCTGGCCGAATGCCTGATGCTCCAGGCGCAGGAGGCGGACCGCTACGATCCGGCGATGGCGCGGCTGATCGACAATCTCGAATTGCTCGGTCGCGGCAACCTGCCGGCGCTCAGGCGGATCTGCGGCGTCGACGAGGAGGATCTCGCCGACATGATCCGCGAGCTGCGCGATTATGATCCCAAGCCCGGCCTGCGGATCGGATCGGAGCGCGTGCCGGCGGTGGCGCCCGACCTGTTCGTCGCGCGCACGCCGACCGGCTGGGCGATCGAATTGAACGCGGCGACGCTGCCGCGCGTGCTGGTCAACCGCGACTATTATGTCGAGCTGTCGCAAGGCAAGCAGGACAAGGCCGGGCGCGCCTGGCTCAGCGACTGCCTCGCCAGCGCCAACTGGCTGGTCAAGGCGCTCGACCAGCGCGCGCGCACGATCGTCAAGGTCGCCACCGAGCTGGTGACGCAGCAGGAGGCATTCTTCCTCCACGGCGTCGAGCATCTTCGCCCGCTGACGCTCAAGACCGTCGCCGACGCGATCGGGATGCACGAATCGACCGTCAGCCGGGTGACCTCGAACAAATATCTGTCGTGCGACCGCGGGTTGTTCGAGCTCAAATATTTCTTCACCAGCGGCATCCAGGCGGCCGACGGCGGCGACGCGGTCTCGGCCGAGGCGGTCAAGAGCCACATCCGCGCGCTGATCATGGCCGAGGCGCCCGACGCGATCCTGTCCGACGATCGGCTGGTCGAACTGCTCAACGCCAAGGGTTTCGACATCGCGCGGCGTACGGTCGCGAAATATCGCGAGGCGATCGGGCTCGGCTCGTCGGTTCAGCGGCGGCGGCAGAAAGCGATCGGGGCAAGGGCGGCGTGAGCCACGCGGCCGTCTTCATTCACCGCTCGCCCTGAGCCTGTCGAAGGGCTCTCTTTCTTCCTCCGCGCAAGGCGGGAAGGGGCTTCGACAAGCTCAGCCCGAACGGGTGAGGTTAGGAAAAGGACGGGACCAGCTCCACCCGCATCCCGAACGTCCGCGTCTCGCCCGGCGCCACCTCGATCACCCCCGGCTTGGCGCGGAAATCGCCGTCGGAGTCGACCGCGTCGGCATAGCCCTGCCACGGTTCGATGCAAACGAACGGCGCGCCGGGCTTGGTCCATACGCCGAGCTGGGGCAGCGCCTCCCAGGCGATCGCTAGCGCCGGGGCGCCGGGCGCGCCATAGACGAGGCTGCCGCTGCGCAGCTCCTTGAAGATCATCGCGTCGTCCGCGAACAAGGCATCCCGCAGGATCAGGTTGCGGCCCGCGACGGGCGTCGGGTGGCGCGTGCCGGTGAGCAGCCCGCCGGCATCGATCCGCCGGATCGGCGCGGGCTCGGCTTCGGCGAAGCGCAGGCGATGCTCCGCGCGGGGCTGGCCGTAGGGCAAGGGCCAGGCGAAGGCGGGATGAAAGCCGAAGCTGGCCGGCATCGCGCCGGCGCCTTGATTGGCCAGCACGGCGCCGATCGACATCGCCGCGCCGTCGAGCGCGAACCTCAGATCGAGGCGGAAATCGAACGGATAATGCGCGCGCGTCTCGGCATCGGCGCTGAGGCGGAAGGTCGCGCTCGCGTCGTCCTCGGCGATCGTCTCGAACTTCCGCCGCCGCGCGAAGCCATGCTTCGGCAGATCATATTCGCGCCCGTCGAGGCGATAGCGGTCGCCCGCGAGCCCGCCGACGATCGGGAACAGGATCGGCGCGGTGAAGCTCCACCAGGCGGGATCGCCGCTCCACAGCAGCTCGCGCCCGTCGCGGTCGGTCAGCCGCTTCAGCTCCGCGCCAAGCGGGCTGATCTCGGCGGAGAGCAGGTCCGACGCGATCCGGACAGTCAAGCGGCGCCCTCGCGCGGTGACGCGAGGACCGGCAGCGCGATGAATTCGCGCCACAGCATGATCAGCACCGCCATCGTCGCGGGGCCGACGAACAGGCCGAGCAGGCCGAAGCTCTCGACCCCGCCGAGGATGCCGATCAGCACCCACAGGAACGGCAGCCGCGTCGCGCCGCCGATCAGGATCGGGCGGATCGCGTGATCGGCGATGCCGACGACGACCAATCCGATCACCACGATCGCAATCGCCCAGCCGAGCGACCCTTGCGCAAGCAGCAGCAGCGCGGCGAGGCCGATCAGCACCGCCGCGCCGAACGGGATCATCGCCGCGACCGCGGTCAGCGCGCCGAGCAGGATCGCGTGCGGCACGCCGGCGGCGACATAGGCCACCGTCATCGCCACGCCCTCGCCGATCCCGACGAGCACTAGCCCATCGATCGTCCCGCGCACCGAGAGTACGATCTGCTTGGCGATCCGTTCGCCTGACGGACCGAACAGGCGGTCGCTGGCGGCGCGCAGCTGCCTCTCGATTGGCTTGCCGTCGCGCAGCAGGAAGAACAGCGCGATCAGGGTGAAGCTGAAGATCACCGCGCGATGAAGCAGGCTGCTGCCGACGAGACGCGTGTTGGCGATCAGCATCGGGCCGTCGATCCGGCGGAACTGGAGCGAAGCGCCTTCGGGCGTGGCGAGATTGGCCTGCCACCAGCGC
>CAXTMX010000022.1:7187-36742 GCA_964245585.1 uncultured Sphingomonadaceae bacterium
AACGGCAGGCTGGCGACCCAAACGGGGACCGGGACGCCGTTGGCGCGCACCGCGGTGATCCAGTGCGCCGCGTCGTGCGCGTCGTGCGCCGCCTGGAGCACGCCGAGCGCGATCGGCACGAGCACGAGCAGCGCCGCAGCCAGCGTGAAGGCGATCGGCAGCGCGATGCGGCGGCCCTTGGGCCAGCGCGCCTCGGCCCGGGCATAGAGCGGCCCGACCGCGATCGCGATCACCGCCGCCCAGATCAGCACCGGCAGGAAACTGCGCGCGATCCACAGCCCGAGCAGCGCCAGCGCGATCGCCAGGCTGATGCGCGCGATATGCTCGCGCCGCGCCGGGCCGGACGCGGCGGTCCGCCCAGGCGCCCCCTCAGACGTCGAGGTTCGCCACGGAGAGCGCATTCTCCTGGATGAATTCGCGTCGCGGCTCGACCACGTCGCCCATCAGCCGGGTGAAGATCTCGTCGGCGACGTCGGCCTGCGACACCTCGACCTGGAGCATCGCGCGGTTGGCCGGATCGAGCGTCGTCTCCCACAATTGCTCGGCGTTCATTTCGCCCAGCCCCTTGTAGCGCTGGATCGCGAGACCCTTGCGGCCCGCGGCGAGGATCGCCTCGAGCAGCTCGGACGGGCGGGTGACGGCGACGCCCTTGGGATCGAAGGCGCGATCGGCGGGGGGCGCGTCCTCGTCCTCCTCCTCGGCGGCGGCGGGCGCCGCCTGCTTGGTCGCGACCAGCCGGGACGGACCCGAATAGCTCTCGATCTGCTCGAACGCGAGCGCATGGAGCTTGCGCGCCTCGACCGAGCCGACAAACGCGGCGTCGATGATCGCATGGTCGGTCACCCCGCGCCACGCGCGCTGGAGCAGATAGCCGCCCTCCTCCGACACCTGGCCGGTCCACGCCGCCTCGAGGTCGCCGCCGCCGAGCCACTGCGCGACGCGCGCCACCGCCGCCGCGCGATCGGGGCGCTTGAGCTCGGGATCGAGCGCGCCGGTCAGCGCCAGCGCCTCGATGATCGCCGGATCGTAGCGCCGCGGCACGTAGCGCATCAGCGTGCGGAAGCGGCGCGCATGATCGACCAGCGCGCGCAGATCGTCGCCGCTGCGCGGATCGTGGCCCTCGAGCCGCATCGCCGCGACGCCGGCCTCGACGAGATAGTCGTCGAGCCGCGCATCGTCCTTGAGATAGACTTCGGAGCGGCCGCGCGCGGCTTTGTAGAGCGGCGGCTGAGCGATGTAGAGATAGCCGCCCGAGATGATCTCGGGCATCTGGCGGTAGAAGAAGGTCAGCAGCAGCGTGCGGATGTGCGCGCCGTCGACGTCGGCGTCGGTCATGATGACGATCTTGTGGTAGCGCAATTTCTCGACGTTGAAGTCGTCGCGTCCGATGCCGGTGCCGAGCGCCTGGATCAGCGTGCCGATCTCCTTCGAGGACAGCATGCGATCGAACCGCGCGCGCTCGACGTTGAGGATCTTGCCCCTCAGCGGAAGGATCGCCTGGTTGTGGCGGTTGCGCCCCTGCTTGGCCGAGCCGCCGGCGGAGTCGCCCTCGACGAGGAACAGCTCGGACTTGGCCGGATCGCGCTCCTGGCAGTCGGCGAGCTTGCCCGGTAGCGACGCGACGCCGAGCACGCTCTTGCGGCTTGCCTCACGCGCCTTCTTGGCCGCCTCGCGCGCCGCCGCCGCGTCGATCACTTTCTGGATGATCGCGCGCGCATGCGCCGGATTCTCCTCGAGCCATTCGGCGAGCTTGTCGGCCATCAAGGCCTCGAGCGGCTGGCGCACCTCGGACGAGACGAGCTTGTCCTTGGTCTGGCTGCTGAACTTCGGGTCCGGCAGCTTGACCGAGACGATCGCGGTCAGCCCCTCGCGCATGTCGTCGCCGGTGAGGCTGACCTTCTCCTTCTTCATCATGCCCGACTTGTCGGCATAATTGTTGAGCGTGCGCGTCAGCGCCGCGCGGAACGCCGCCATGTGCGTGCCGCCGTCGCGCTGGGGGATGTTGTTGGTGAAGGCGAGGACCTGCTCGTAATAAGAGTCGTTCCATTCGAGCGCGACGTCGATGCCGACATCATCGCGCTGGCCGTGGACCATGATCGGCTCGGGCATCAGCGCCACCTTGGTGCGATCGAGATATTTGACGAACGCCGCGGTGCCGCCCTCGTAGAACAATTCGACCTCGCGCCGCTCGGCGTGGCGCGCGTCGATCAGGAACAGCCGCACGCCCGAATTGAGGAAGGCGAGCTCGCGATAGCGGTGCTCGAGCTTGTCGAAATCGAACTCGGTAATCTTGAACGTCTCGGCCGAGGGCCAAAAGCTGACCTTGGTGCCCTTCTTGTCCGTCGGCCCGACGACCTTGAGCGGTGCCACCGCATCGCCGCGGGCGAAGCTCATGAAATGCTCCTCGCCCTCGCGCCATATGGTGAGATCAAGCCGATCGGACAGCGCGTTGACCACCGACACGCCGACGCCGTGCAGCCCGCCCGAGACCTTGTACGCGTTGGTGTCCGAGGTGTTGTCGAATTTCCCGCCCGCGTGGAGCTGGGTCATGATCACCTCGGCGGCGGAGACGCCCTCCTCGCTGTGGATGCCGGTCGGGATGCCGCGGCCGTTGTCCTCGACCGAGACCGAGCCGTCGGGATTGAGCGTGATCTCGATCCGGTCGCAATGCCCGGCGAGCGCCTCGTCGATCGCATTGTCGGAGACCTCGAACACCATGTGGTGCAGCCCCGAGCCGTCGTCGGTGTCGCCGATGTACATGCCGGGCCGCTTGCGCACCGCGTCGAGGCCCTTGAGCACCTTGATCGAATCGGCGCCGTAATCGCCGTTCGCGGCGCTGCTCTGCGGTTCGTCTGCCATGCCGATGATATAGGGAATCGGGCGGCGAAACCCAAGCGAAATGGCTCCCCGAGGTCCCTCAGCGCGACCGATCGGCGGGCGGCGCGTCGTCGGACACCGCATGCCACGCCTTGCGCGCGGCATATTGGACCGCCGCGCCGATCGCAAACGTCACCACGAGCGGCGCAAGCACGCGGATCGTGCTCTCCGCAACCGTGCCGATGATCGCGCCCTTGATCCCGGAATCGCCATCCCCCCGGTCGATCGCCGCGCCGATCAAAGCGCCCAGATGATTGCTCATGCTTGTCCTTCCGCTGTCGGCGATCAAACCGGGCGCGAGCGGGTTCGTTCCGTCGCCATTAGTCGGTGGCAACCCTTCCCTGCGCCACCACGAGCCAGCTGGCGCGTTCGTCGAGGCCATCGAACAGCCGCCGTTCGGTCCCGGTCAGCCAGACCTGTCCGCCGCCCTCGGCCAGCCGCGCGAACAGCGCCGCGCGGCGCAGCGGATCGAGGTGGGCGGCCACCTCGTCGAGCAGCAGGATCGGGCGGCGGCCGACACGTTCCGCGACGAGATCGGCATGCGCAAGCAGGATCGCGAGCAGCAGCGCCTTCTGCTCGCCGGTCGAACATCGCTCGGCCGGCTGGCTCTTGCCGAGATGGGTCACCGCAAGATCGCTGCGGTGCGGCCCGGCGAGCGTGCGTCCGGCGGCGGCATCGCGGCCGCGCCCGGCGTGCAGCTCGACGGCGAGGCTCCCACTCGGTCGCCAGCCGTCAAGCGCGATGCCGGCGCGCGCGAACACACCGTCGGGCGCTGCGCTCAGCCGCTCGGCCAGCGCGGCGACGGCGTGCGCGCGCGCATCGGCGATCGCCGCGCCATGCTCCGCCATCCCCGCCTCGAGCGCGCCGAGCCAGGCGGGATCGGCGCCCCTCCCGAAATCATTGGCAGGCTCGGCGAGCAATTTGTTGCGCGCGCGCATCGCCGCCTCGTAGCGCGCGGCGTGGTGCGCATGGCCGGGCACGACCGCGAGCACCAGCCTATCGAGGAAGCGCCGCCGGGCGGACGGCCCTTCTGCGAACAATCGGTCCATCGCCGGGGTCAGCCAGACGATCGACAGCCATTCGGATAACGCGTTGGCAGACGCCGCGGCGCCGTTGATCCGCACCTGGCGGCGCTCAGGTGCGGCCGCGAGCGTGCCCGTGCCGAGATCGATCTCGCCCAGCCGCGCCGCCACCGCGAATCCGCCCGGCCCGCCGCTGCGCGCCATCTCGCCGGGCGTGGCGCCACGCAGACCGCGCCCCGGCGCGAGCAGCGACACCGCCTCGAGGATATTGGTCTTGCCCGCGCCATTTTCGCCGGTGAGCACGACGAAGCCCGGGCCGGGTGCGATCAGCGCCTCGGCATAGGAACGAAAATTGGTCAGCGCGAGGCGGCGGACGGCCATCGGCACCCAAGGTGACCCGCGACTTTTTCCTGGATAAGCGCGCGTAGGTCCGGGGGAACTGACCCGGTCTTGCGGGCGCGCTCGGCCTCTACGGTGGAAATCTTGGTCGTCCTGACCACGCAAGGTACGCTCAGGCAGCATTCCAGAAAACGGTCCTCAAGCGAGACATCCTCCGGCCAACCGCGATTTGCGCTGCTGGTGATCATCAACACCCACAGGAGCCGCGCATCACCGGCAAGCGGCTGTCGGCTCACGACGACCGCGGGACGGTCCCGCAGCCTGGGCGCTTCGACGAAGGGGAACGGGACCCAAACGATATCGCCCGCGTCAAAGATTGTCGAAAGCCTCGCAGTCCGCTTCGCTCGCCCATTCGCTGAAGGTCGAGAAATTATTGACGAAGGGATCGACCGTCTCTTTGGCGCGCATCAAGACGGCACGATCGCCTTCGATTTGCCAGAGAACGTCGTCGCCGGGCTCCAGCCCTAGCGCGAGCCGAATAGCGCGAGGAACGGTGGTCTGCGCCTTACTGGTGATACGGCCCTGGATCATGCACCGAAAGTAAGGGATTTCCTTACTGAAGACAAGCCTTGGCGCCTGTCGACGCTCGGCCGATAGCCCCTACACCCGCATCGGCATCAGCACGTACAGCGCCGGCGCCTTGTCGTTCTCGCGGATCAGCGTCGGCGCGGCGGCGTCGGCGAGGTGGACCTCGACCAGGTCGCCGTCGATCTGGCCCAGGATGTCGAGCAGGTAGCGCGCGTTGAAGCCGATCTCGAAGCCGGGCGAGCTGTAGTCGCCCGAGACCTCCTCGGCGGCGGTGCCGTTCTCAGGGCTGGTCACCGACAGCGTGATCTTGTCGCGGTCGAGCGCCATCTTGACCGCGCGGGTCTTTTCGCTGGCGATCGTCGCGACGCGGTCGACGCCCTGCATGAAGCTCTTCGGATCGATCTTGAGCAATTTGTCGTTCGCCGCCGGGATGACGCGCGAATAATCGGGAAAGGTGCCGTCGATCAGCTTCGAGGTCAGCACCGCCAAGCCGATGACGAAGCGGATCTTGGTCGACGACAGCGACACCTCGACCGTGCCGTCGACCTCGTCGAGCAATTTGCGCAGCTCAGCGATGCATTTGCGCGGCACGATCACGTCGGGCATGCCCTGCGCGCCGTCGGGCCGCGGCACGGTGACGCGCGCCAGGCGATGCCCGTCGGTCGCCGCCGCCTTGAGCACCGGCTGCGCCTCGTCGGAGACATGGAGGAAGATGCCGTTGAGATAGTAGCGCGTCTCCTCGGTGGAGATGGCGAAGCGGGTCTTGTCAATGATCTGCTTGAGCGTCTCGGCCGGCAGCTCGAACTTGGTCGGCAGGTCGCCCTCGGCGATCACCGGGAAATCGTCGCGCGGCAGAGTCGACAGATTGAAGCGCGCGCGCCCGGCGTTGACCTGGATCTTGCCGTCGGCGGCGGAGAGCTCGACCTGGCTCCCCTCGGGCAGCTTGCGCGCGATATCGAACAGGGTGTGCGCACTGAGCGTGGTCGCGCCGGGCTGGTCGACCTGCGCCTCGATCGTCTCGACGATCTGGAGGTCGAGATCAGTCGCCATCAGCTTGATCCCGCCGCCCTGGAGCGCCTCGAGCAGCACGTTCGACAGGATCGGGATGGTGTTGCGCCGCTCGACCACCGACTGGACATGGCTCAGGCTCTTCAGCAGCGTCGCGCGTTCGATCGTCGCCTTCATCAAATCCCCCGGCCGGCCCGCATCTGTGGTGAACGCCGTTTATAACGCGCGCGCTGCCCGCCGCCAGCGCAAAACAGGCGGCGAAACATGCGCTTTATGTTGCAAAGCCGTGACCGGGTGGAGGATGAGCGAGCGATGCTCCGCACGTTCCGCCTCTCGCTCCTGACTGCGCTGGCTCTCGTCGCCCCGTCCGGCGCCGTGGCGCGCGAGGCGCTCGGCACTTTCGACAGCTGGGGCGCGTTCCGCGACGCCGTCCCGTTGCGCTGCTTCGCGATCGCCGAACCGGCGCAGTCTCCCGCCGCGCGCGGCTGGCGTCCGTTCGCGTCGATCGCGACATGGCCCGGGCGCGACGCACGCGGCCAGCTGCATATCCGCATGAGCCGGGCCAAGCGCCCGGGCACAGCGGTCACGCTCAGCATCGGCGACCGCCGCTTCGCGTTGGTCTCCGGCCGCGCCGAGGCGTGGGCGCCCGACGCGCGCGCCGACGCGGCGATCGTCGCCGCGATCCGCAGCGGGCGGAGCATGAGCGTGTCGGCAGTCTCGGCGACCGGCGGCGGCTTCGCCGACACCTACAAGCTGCGCGGCGCCGCCACCGCGATCGACGCGGCTGCATTGGGCTGCGCGCGGATACGGTAGCAAGCGCGGCGACTTTCCCCTACATGCGCCGGTCAATGAACGCGCTCATGCCCATCCCCGGACATATCGATCCCGTGCCCGTGCCGCGCGCGTTCCCCACGCGTGCCGACACGCGGATCGACCTGCTAGGGCTGGCGCGCGACGAGATCCGGCTCGCGCTCGAGACCGCGCAGCTCGCGCCCAAGCAGGCCAAGCTGCGCGCCAAGCAATTGTGGCACTGGATCTACAACCGTGGGCAGCGCGACTTCGCGCTGATGACCGACATCGCCAAGGACATGCGCGTCTGGCTCGACCTGCGCTTCGTCGTCGGGCGGCCGCAAGTGATCGAGGCGCAGGTCTCGACCGACGGCACGCGCAAGTGGCTGCTGCGCTCCGACGACGGCCAGGATTACGAGATGGTGTTCATCCCCGACGCGGATCGGGGCACCTTGTGCGTCTCGAGCCAGGTCGGCTGCACGCTCAACTGCCGCTTCTGCCATACCGGCACGATGCGGCTGGTGCGCAACCTCACCGCCGGCGAGATCGTCGGCCAGGTGATGCTCGCGCGCGACGGGCTCGGCGAATGGCCGAGCCAGCCCGAAGGCCGCATGCTGACCAACATCGTGATGATGGGCATGGGCGAGCCCTTGTATAATTTCGACGCGGTGCGCGATGCGCTTGCGATCGTGATGGACGGCGATGGGCTCGCTCTCTCCAAGCGGCGGATCACGCTGAGCACCTCGGGCGTGGTGCCGATGATGGCGCGCGCCGGCGCGGAGATCGGGGTCAATCTCGCGGTTTCGCTCCATGCGGTGACCAAGGAGGTGCGCGACGAGATCGTTCCGCTCAACCGCAAATACGGGATCGAGGAACTGCTCGCCGCCTGCGCGGCTTATCCCGGCGCCAACAATGCGCGGCGGATCACATTCGAATATGTCATGCTCAAGGACAAGAACGACAGCGACGCCGATGCGCGCGAGCTCGTCCGCCTACTGCGCAAGTACAAATTGCCCGCCAAGGTCAATCTGATCCCGTTCAACCCGTGGCCGGGTGCGCCCTACGAATGCTCGACGCCCGAGCGGATCGCCGCTTTTTCGCAAATCGTGTTCGAAGGCGGCATCTCCGCTCCGATCCGGCGCCCGCGCGGGCGCGATATCATGGCAGCGTGCGGCCAGCTCAAATCGGCGTCGGAGAAGAAGAGCCGCGCCGAGCTCGACCGGCTGGCCGAGGAAAAGCAGGCGGCGATCGCCTGACGGATTGCGCGGCGGCGCGACCGGCCTATTGTCCGCCGCCATGTGGCTGCTGAACAAAGCGCTGACCCGCCTGATCAAGCGCGGCGCGCTGACCATCGTCGATCACGACGGCAAGACCTATCGCTACGGCGCGCCCGATCCCGAACTCGCGCCCGTGATCATGCGCTTCACCGACCGCAAGGTCGCCGGCGAGATCGCGCGCGACCCCGGGCTCGGCGCGGCCGAGGCCTGGATGAACGGGCGGCTGCTGCTCGAGCAGGGCGAGATCCTCGATCTCGTCACGCTCATCCGCCGCAACAACCGCTGGGAAGACAAGACCGGAAAAGGCGGCGGGTTCCTGCGGAAGGGCGGCAAGCTGGTCAGCCGGATCGAACGGCTCAACTGGGCGCGCCGTTCGCAGCGCAACGTCGCGCACCACTACGACATCGGCAACCGACTGTATGAGCTCTTCCTCGACGCCGACATGCAATACAGCTGCGCTTATTACACCGATCCGGCGAACAGCCTCGAGCAGGCGCAATCCGATAAAAAGGCGCACATCGCGGCCAAGCTGTTTCTCAAGCCTGGCCAGCGCGTGCTCGACATCGGCTGCGGCTGGGGCGGCACCGCGCTCTATCTCCACGCCAAGGCCGGCGTCGACGTGCTCGGCATCACCTTGTCCGAGGAGCAGCTCGCGACCGCGCGTGCCCGTGCCGCGGCGGCGGGCGTCGCCGATCGGGTGAAGTTCGAGCTGATCGACTATCGCGCGCTGACCGGCCGGTTCGACCGGATCGTCTCGGTCGGCATGTTCGAGCATGTCGGCACGGCGCATTACCGCACCTTCTTCCGCAAGTGCCGCGAGCTGCTGACCGACGAGGGCGTGATGCTGCTGCACACGATCGGTCGCATGGGCCCGCCGGGCACGACCGACCGCTTCACCCAGAAATATATCTTCCCCGGCGGCTATATCCCGAGCCTGGCCGAGATCGTCGGCGCGAGCGAGCGCGAGCGAATGATCATGTCCGACTGCGAGACGCTGCGCTTCCATTATTATCACACCGTCCGCGCGTGGTACGAGCGGACTAAGGCGCACGAGGCCGAGATCGTCGCCGCGTTCGACGCGCGGCTCTATCGGCTGTGGCTGTTCTATCTCGCCGGCGCGATGACGATGTTCAGCGAATCGGGGATGGTGAACTACCAGCTGCAGTATATCCGCCGCCGCGACACGCTGCCGATGACGCGCGACTATATCGGCGCGGCGGAGCTGGCCTTGCGGGAAGGTTGACTCTTTCCGTCATTCCGGCGGAAGCCGGAATCCTGGTTGCGGCCGCCTGAAATTGCAGCGTTCCGCTACCGTGGATCCCGACTTTCGTCGGGATGACGAAACCTCAGTCTTGCTTTGAGCCGCGCATCTGCGAGCGCGCGGCCCGGCGCTCGTCTGCCGAGATCGTGCCGTCGTGGTTGGCGTCGGTCTTGTCGAAGCGCGCCATCGCCGCCGCGCTCGCCTCCGCCAGCGTGACGCGGCCGTCCTTGTTCGCATCGGCGCGGACGAACCATCTCTGGCCGAAACCGCCGCGGCCGCCACGCATGCCGCGATCGCCGCGCGCGCCATGACGCTCGCCGTTGGCCCGACCGGCGCCCGGCGCGGTGAATTCGCCGCGCGAGAGCTGGCCGTCATGGTTGATGTCGAGCGCGGCGAAGCGCTCGGCGCGACGCGTGGCCATCCTGGCCTGACGATCGGCCTTGCCGGCAGCCATCGCCGCGTCGACCTCGACCTGCGTCACCGCGCCGTCGCGATCGGCGTCCGCCTTGACGAATTTGTCGCGCACCAGCGCTTCGGCCGCGGCGCGGGTCAGCGGCGGGCGCGGCTGCTGTGTCATGCCCTGCGCCAGCAGCGGCACGGCGATGGCTCCGGCGGCGGCGGCGGTCACGCCGATCAGATATTTTTTCATGGTCGTTCTCCTCCAGCCGCGCGATGCGGCACGAATCACTTCTGCCGGGTGCGTGATGCGCGCGAATGTCAGCGCCGACGCGCTGTTTCAGGATCGTAATATGAAACGCCCGCCGCTTGAACGGCGACGCGCGCCTCGCTATCGCGGCGCCGTCCATTCCATCGGCGGAGCTTCCTATGACGCAGCAGGTCAACCGCGTCGTCCTCGCCTATTCGGGCGGGCTCGACACCAGCGTCATCCTCAAATGGCTGCGCGAGACCTATGATTGCGAGGTCGTCACCTTCACCGCCGACCTCGGCCAGGGCGAGGAGCTCGAGCCGGCGCGCGCCAAGGCGGTGCTGATGGGGGTTCGGCCCGAGCATATCTTCATCGACGACCTGCGCGAGGAGTTCGTCCGCGATTACGTTTTCCCGATGATGCGCGCCAATGCGCTGTACGAGGGGCTGTACCTGCTCGGCACCTCGATCGCGCGGCCGCTGATCGCCAAGCGCCAGATCGAGATTGCGCGCCAGGTCGGCGCCGACGCGGTGAGCCACGGCGCGACCGGCAAGGGCAACGACCAGGTCCGCTTCGAGCTCGGCTATTATGCGCTCGCCCCCGACATCCGCGTGATCGCGCCGTGGCGCGAGTGGGATCTGACCAGCCGCACGCGGCTGATCGAATATGCCGAGGCGCACCAGATCCCGGTGCCCAAGGACAAGCGCGGCGAAGCGCCCTTCTCGACCGACGCCAACCTGCTGCACACCTCGTCCGAGGGCAAGGTGCTCGAGGATCCGTGGGACGAGGTGCCCGATTACGTCTTCTCGCGCACCGTCAGCCTCGAAGACGCCCCCGACGCACCCGAGACGATCACGATCGACTTCGAACGCGGCGATGCGGTCGCAGTCGACGGCGAGGGCCTGAGCCCGGCCTCGCTGCTGGCCAGGCTCAACGATCTGGGCCGCATCCACGGCATCGGCCGGCTCGACCTGGTCGAGAACCGCTTCGTCGGCATGAAGAGCCGCGGGATGTACGAGACGCCGGGCGGAACGATCCTCCATCTCGCGCATCGCGCGATCGAGCAGCTGACGCTCGATCGCGGCGCCGCGCATCTCAAGGACGAGCTTGCGCCGCGCTACGCCGAGCTGATCTACAACGGCTTCTGGTTCTCGCCCGAGCGCGAGATGCTCCAGGCCGCGATCGACCAGAGCCAGGCCAAGGTCTCGGGCACGGTGCGGCTCAAGCTCTACAAAGGGGCCGCGCATGTCACCGGCCGCAGATCGCCCAACAGCCTCTATTCGGAAAAGGTCGTCACGTTCGAGGACGACGCCGGCGCTTACGACCAGCGCGACGCTGCGGGCTTCATCAAGCTCAACGCGCTGCGGCTGCGGCTGCTCGGGCGGCGCGAGGGGCGTTGAGCCGCAGCCCGACCAGGTCGATCGGCTGGTCGGGATAATCGCTGCGCCACCAGGCGATCGGACGGCGGCCGACGCGTAGCGCGTCGAGGAACAGGTCGCCCTTGTCATAGGCCCACGGGCCGAGCCGCAGCAGCCAGACCGTCGGCGCGCCGCGGATCGACGACTCCCGCGCGATCGCGCGGAGCCGGGCGCCGGACAGCGACACCACGCCGCGGCTGCCCGTGGGATTCCATCCGCCCACGTCGAGCGACGGCACCGCCGTCGGGATCGGCCGGCTCGGCAAGGCGAGCCGCAGGTCGCCCACCGCGCGGTCGAACGGCAGCGCGCCTTCGTTGGGATACGCCAGGATGACGTCGCCGGGCCGATGGCGCGCGGCGAGCCACCGCACGACGCCATACCAATCCTGCTGCGGCGGGCGGTGGCGGGCCTGCCAGTCGACCGCGGCCATCTGCACGGCCAGCACGAGCAGCGCGCCGAGCACCGGCCAGCGCCAGACGCCTCGCGGCGCGATCGCGCCGTAACCGAGCAAGAGGATCGAAGGCACCACCACCGGCGTCATCGTGCGCAGGATGAACACCGGCGCGACCAGCGCGGACAGCAGCAGCGACAGCATGACGGGCACGAGTGCGGTCAGCAGCAGCGCGGCGGCGACGCGCCGGCGTTCGCGGTCACGGCCGAGCGCGATCAGCGCCGCGCCGGCGAGGACCGCGGCGGCGAGCAGCGCGAGCGCGCCGGGCAGCGCATAGAGAGCGGCCAGCCGCGGCCAGGCGACGGCGAGATCGAAGTGCAGCCAGGTCGAGCGGATCCAGGTCGGCGCCTGATCGCGCAGGATCGCCAGCGCCGGCAGATAGATCAGCCCGACGACGAGGTGCCCGCCGACCAGCCGCAGCCAATCGGCGCGCCCGAGCGAACGGCGCAGGACGAGGACCAGCATCGCCAGGCCCAGCGCGACCGCGAACAGCGGCCCCAGATTGTGCAGCCACAGCAGCAGCGCCTGCACTAGGAAATAGAGCGCAAGCGCCCTCCCCCGCACCGCTGCGCCTGCCGCCGCGCGCCGACCGAGGCGCAGCACCGCGCACAGCCCGGCGGCATAAGCCAGGATCAGCAGCGGATAGGGCCGCACCTCGCGCGCCATCTCGACCAGCGGCGGCGACAAGGCGGCGAGCGCGAGCACCGCCAGCGCGAGGCGGCGCTTGCGGCGCGCGTCGAGCCCCGCGACCCGCGCGATCTCGCGCGCGCACAGCAGCATCACGGGCAATGTCGCGATGCCGCAGGCAATGCCGAGCGCGCGCATCGCAGGCAGCGAACCGCCGAATGCGAGCGTCCACAGCCGCAGCAGCGAATAATAAAAGGGCGGATGCGTCTCGTAACGCGGCACGACCTGCCACAGGAACGCCCACCCCTTGCCCGCGGCGTAAGCGCTATACGCCTCGTCGAGCCAGAACGGCTCGTGCATCATGCCGAGCGTGCGCAGCAACACCGCCGCGACGAACAGCGCGCTGGCAGCCGCAGCCATGACGACGCGTTCGTTTTTTTTCACGCATCCCCCGTCATCCCGACGGAAGTCGGGATCCATGGTTGCGGCGCACTATAGGCTTGTGCGCTTCGTTTCCATGGATTCCGGCGTCCGCCGGGATGACGAATCTTACCCATTGTTAACCAAGCTTTAGAAACTTCCCTCCATGCCCGTCTCGTGACCAGGCGAGGCGAAGCAGATGACGCAGGGTGGAAATTCGGTCGACGTCGCGATCATCGGTGCGGGGCCGGCGGGGCTCACCGCCGCTTATCTGCTGACCAAGGCGGGCTACAGCGTCACCGTGATCGAGAAAGATCCGGTCTATGTCGGCGGTATCAGCCGCACCGTCGAGCATGAGGGCTACCGCTTCGACATCGGGGGACATCGCTTCTTTTCCAAATCGAAAGAAGTGGTCGATCTGTGGAACGAGATCCTGCCCGACGACTTCATCCAGCGCCCGCGGATGAGCCGGATCTATTATGAGGGCAAATTCTACTCATACCCGTTGCGCGCATTCGAGGCGCTGTGGAATCTCGGCATCTGGCGTTCGGCACTGTGCATGGCGAGCTTCGCGCGGTGGCAGCTGTTCCCAAGAAAGGACCCGAAGAGCTTTCAGGACTGGACGATCAACCAGTTCGGCGAGAAGCTCTTTTCGATCTTCTTCAAGACCTACACCGAAAAGGTGTGGGGCATGCGCTGCGACCGGATCTCGGCCGACTGGGCGGCGCAGCGGATCAAGGGGCTGAGCCTCGGCGGCGCGGTGCTCGACGGGCTCAAGCGCTCGCTTGGGCTCAACCAGCGCCCGAACGACGGGATGGCGAGCAAGACGCTGCTCGAGACCTTTCGCTATCCGCGCAAGGGGCCCGGCATGATGTGGGACGCGGCGCGCGATGCGGTGGTCGCGGGGGGCAACCGCGTGCTGATGGGCCACGCGCTGCAGCAGATCTACTTCGAGCATCGCACCGAGCGCTGGCGCGTCGCCGCGACCGATCCGCTCGGCCGCACGGTGATGATCAGCGCCGCGCACGTGATCTCATCGGCGCCGATGCGCGAGCTCGCCAGCCGGATCCATCCGCTGCCGGCGGCTGCGGTCAACGCGCTCGACCTGAAATATCGCGACTTCCTGACCGTCGCCCTGATGATCCGGTCAAAGGATCTGTTCCCCGACAATTGGATCTACATCCACGACAGCAAGGTACGCGTCGGCCGCATCCAGAATTTCCGCAGCTGGTCGCCCGAGATGGTGCCCGATCCGAGCGTCGCCTGCGTCGGCCTCGAATATTTCTGCTTCGAGGGCGACGGGCTGTGGCGCATGGCCGACGGCGAGCTCGTCGCCTTGGCGAAGAAGGAAATGAGCATCCTCGGCCTGTGCGATCCGCGCCAGGTCGAGGGGGGCGTGGTCGTCCGCCAGGAGAAGGCCTATCCGGTCTACGACGAGCGCTATCGCGCCAACGTCGCGGCGTTGCGCGACGAGCTCGCCGCCGCCTATCCGACGCTCCACCTCGTCGGCCGCAACGGCATGCACCGCTACAACAATCAGGACCATGCGATGATGACGGCGATGCTGACCGTGCGCAACATACTCGCCGGCCATCGCCAATACGACATCTGGGCGGTCAACGAGGACGCCGAATATCATGAGGCCGGCGTGGAGGGCCAGACCGTCGGCCGCGCCGCGGCGCTGGCGTCCGAACGGCTCGTGCCGAAGCCTCTGAAACAGGCCGCATGACCGCCGCCGTGCGCGCTTTATGGCGAGCGCTCTACGTCCGCTACATCGTCGTCAGCGCGATCGCGCTCGCGACCGATCTGGGCTGCTTCTGGCTGCTCGTCGTCGGCGGGGCGACGGCGGCGGCCGCTTCGGCGAGCGGCTATAGCGTCGGCATCCTCGTCCACTGGGCGATCTCCAGCCGGGCGGTGTTCGCCGGGCGCCTCGCGGCGCGCGGCGCAGCCCGCAGCCGCCAGCAGGCGCTGTTCCTGATCTCCGCGCTCGCCGGCCTCGGCCTGACCGTGGGCATCGTCGGCCTCGGCACCGTGCTCGGGCTCGCGCCGCTCGCCGCCAAGGCCGTCGCGATCGCCGCCAGCTTCCAGGCGACTTATCTCTTGCGCCGTCGCGTCGTCTTCCGCGGCTGAGCCCATGACGTCGGACAACCGCCGCTTCCTGATCGGCACCCTGCTCGCATGGGCGCTGGCGGCGACGATCCTGCTGCTGGTCAACATCCCGGCGATCCGGGCGCTCGCCTATCCCGACGCCGACGATCAGCTGCGCCTGCTCGAGGTGCGCGACTTCATCGCCGGGCAGAGCTGGTTCGACGTCACCCAATATCGCATGAATCCGCCGTTCGGCGCGCCGATGCACTGGTCGCGCCTGGTCGATCTGCCGATCGCGGCGATCATCCTCCCGCTGACGCCGCTTTTTGGCGCGCGCGCCGCCGAGACGATCGCTGCCGTGGCCGTGCCGATGCTCACGCTGGGCGTGGTGATGGCGCTCGTCGCGCTGCTGACGCGGCGGCTGCTCGGCCGCGACGCCGGCCTGCTCGCGGCGCTGCTGGCGACCACCAGCTTCGTCGCGCTCCAGCAGCTGCGGCCGCTCAGGGTCGATCATCACGGCTGGCAGATCGCGTTCGCGCTCGCCGCCACTCTGGCGGTGCTCGACGATCGGCCGAAGCGCTCCGGCCTCGCCGCGGGCGCGACGCTGGCCTTCTGGCTGCAAATCTCGCTCGAGGGCCTGCCATTCGCCGCGGCGGTCGCCGGCGTGCTGGCGATCCGCTGGGCGCTGCGCGGCGACGCGGCGGAGGCCCTTCGTTTCCAAGCCTTTGCGCTCGCCTTCGGCGCGGGCAGCTTCCTCCTGTTCGGCGCGATGCATGCGCCGGCGCAATGGCCGGCGATCTATTGCGATGCGGTCTCGCCGCCGCACCTGGCGGCATTCGCCATCGGCACGCTCGGCACGTTCGCGATCGTCCGCTCGCCCCTGGCGCGATCGCCGCTGCCCCGTTTCATGCATCTCGCCTTGCTCGGCATCGCCTGCCTTGCCGCGTTCCGCGCCATCGCGCCGGTCTGCAGCGGCGGCGCGTTCGCGCAGCTCGAGCCCCTGGTCTACAATCTTTGGTATCAGAAGGTGGACGAGGGGCTGCCGCTGTGGCGGCAGGATCCGTCGACCATCACCGGGGCGATCGGCTTTCCCCTCGTCGGGCTCGCCGGCGCCGTGATCGGCCTGCGCCGCTGCGATCCCGCGAAGCGCGACCTGTGGGCGCGCTATCTGGTGCTGGTCGTCGCGGCGATCGGTGTCGCGATCCTCATCCAGCGCGCGGGAGCCGTGGCCAACATGCTGGCGCTCCCCGGCGCCATGGCGATTCTCAGCGCGCTGCTCGCGCGAACGCAGGCGAGCGCTTCGCTGCTGATCCGGGTCGTCGGATCATCAGCGGCGATCCTGGCGTTCTCGCCGACGGCCCCGCTGTTGCTCTGGGCGGCGGTTGGCGAAAGCGACCAGCCGGCGCCGCCGCGCACCACGCTTCCTCCCTGCGCGACCGCCGCCAATTTCCGCCGGCTCGATCTCCTGCCCCCATCGACGATGCTCACCGGCCTCGATATCGCCCCCCGGCTGCTGCTCGAGACGCATCATCGCGCGATCGCCAGCGCCCACCACCGCAACCATGCGGCGATGAACGATGTGATCCGGGCGTTCACCGGCACGAATGAGCAGGCCCGTCAGGTCATCGAGCGGCGGCGCGTGGATTATGTGCTTGTCTGCCCCGACACGGGGGAGGTCGACGTCTATACGCGCTACGCGCCGAAAGGCTTCATGGCGCAGCTGCTGCACAAGCCGCCGGCCTGGCTGCAGCGCGTGATCGTCCCGGGCAGTCCCGGCGTGCGCCTGTGGAAGGTCGTCGGATAGCGGCTTGCGGCGCGGCGCCGGCCGTCTATCAGGCGCGCATGGACCGACGCGCCGCCTGGTGGGAGACCCGCACGTTCGTCGTCGCGCTGGTGCTGCTTGCCGCGGTGCCGCTGCTGTGGCCGGCGATCCCGCCGCTGATCGACCTGCCCGGGCACATGGGCCGCTACCGCATCCAGATCGGCTTCGGCACCTCGCCGTTCCTGTCGCGCTGGTTCGATTTCCGCTGGGGCCTGATCGGCAATCTCGGCGTCGACCTGCTGACCTTCCCGCTCGGCGCGCTGCTCGGGCTCGAGCCGGCGGTCAAGCTGATCGTGATCTGCATCCCGGTGCTGACCGTCGCCGGGCTGCTCGCGATCGCCCACGAAGCGCACCGCCGCATCCCGCCGACGACATTGTTCGCGCTGCCCTTAGCCTATTGCTATCCGGTCCATTTCGGCTTCGTGAACTTCGATCTGGCGATGGTGTTCGCCTTGCTCGGCTTCGCCTTGTGGCTGCGGCTCGGACGGCGGGGGCGAACGAAGCTGCGCGCCGCGCTGTTCGTCCCGCTCGCCGTCGCCATCTGGGTGACGCACGGGTTCGGCTGGGTCGTCCTGTGCCTGCTCGCGCTAGCCGCCGAGATGGTGCGCGCGCGCGATGCCGGCAACGGGCCGATCGCCACGGTGTGGGGCGGCGGGCTCGCCTGCCTGCCGCTCGCGCCGCCGATCCTGCTGGTGCTGCTGTGGCGCGAGGGCGACGCCGCAGGGGTCACCGCCGATTTCTTCAACGGCACCGCCAAATATTTCTGGCTCGCGTCGATCCTGCGCGATCGCTGGATGGCGTGGGATCTGTTCGGCGCGGCCTTGCTGTGCGGGCTGGCGATGGCGGGCGTGCCGCGCAAGGGCCTGCACTACGATCGCACGCTGGGCGCCGCGGCGGCGATGCTGACCGCCGCATTCCTGCTCGTGCCGCGGATCCTGATCGGCTCGGCCTATGCCGATACACGCCTCGCACCGTATGCCGTGGCGATCGCGCTGATCGCGCTGACGCCGACGCAGGCCTCGCCGCGCGCTCAGAACCTCTGGGCGGCGGCCGGCCTGGCCTTTCTCCTTGCGCGGACCGCCTCCACCACCGCCAGCTTCGCGCTGTACGACAGCGCCCATCGCGCGCAGCTCGCCGCGATCGATCACCTGCCGATGGGCGCGCGCGTCTATGCCCGGATCAACCTGCGCTGCAACGCGTGGGGCACCTCGCGCATGGAGCATCTCGCGAGCATCGCGATCGTGCGCCGCGACGCCTTCGTCAACGATCAATGGGTCATGCCCGGCGCGCAACTGATCCGGCTGCGGCCCGGTCTGCCGGCGGGCTATTCGGGCGATCCGTCGCAGATGCTGGTGCCGCAGCGGTGCCGCTTCAAGAACGAGACGCTGCTCGAGCCCTCGCTCGACAAGCTGCCGCGCGATCGTTTCGACTATGTCTGGGTGGTCGATCTGCCGCCCGCGCAATGGCCGAAGCGCGATTGGCTGGCCCCGGTGTGGCATGGCCGCACCGGCATCCTCTACCGGATCACCGGCTCCGCCACCACGGCCAGCGACACGCCGAACGGCAGCGAGCGCCGCGCCACCCAGCCGGCTTCCGCGCCGAACACCGCCTCGAGCGCGCGATTGACGCCTGGACCCGGCATCGCGTCGTCGCCGCTGTCGCGCCCGGCGAGCCGGCCGATCGCGCGCGCCGCGACGATCAGCGGGAACAGCAGCGTGTTGAAATAGGTGCGATGGCGCAGGCGGAACCCGGCGGATTCGAACACGCGCCTCAGCGTGCGCATGGTGTAGCGGCGGTGATGGTGATGCGCGGCGTCGTGCGCGCTCCACAGCCACGGCATTGCGGGCACGGTGACGAGCATCCGCCCGCCCGGCGCGAGCTTGGTGCGCAGCACCGCGAGCGCGGGGCCGTCCTCGGGGATATGCTCGAGCACATCGAGCAGCACGATCAGATCGTAGGCGCCGTCCGCGATCGACGCGCCGTCGGCGGGGAGGAAGCCGCCGCGCACGTCCACCCCGCTGCGCCGCGCCGCCACCTCGCGCGCCGGCCCGTCGGGCTCGATCGCGTCCACCTGGCCGAAACGCTGGAGCAAGGCGATGTTCGATCCGGTGCCGCAGCCGACCTCGAGGATCCGCGCATCGGGCTTGAGCGGCACCTGCGCCTCGATCAGCGCGGCGACGATCGTGCGGCGTGCGGCGAACCACCAGTGCGCGCCGTCGATCTCGGCCATGCGGTCGTAGATCGCGCGGTCCATGTCAGACGTCCCCGCCGATCCGCTCGCGGATGATGTAGATCGGGCGATGCTTGGTCTCGACCAGGATGCGCCCGACATATTCGCCGAGCACGCCGAGCGAGATCAGCTGGAGACCGCCGAAAAACAGGATCGCGACCATCAGCGAGGGATAGCCGGGCACGTCGACGCCGAAGATCAGCGTCTTGATCGCGACGAAGCCGGCATAGATCAGCCCGAACAGCGCGATTATCGCGCCGAGATAGGACCAGACCCTGAGCGGCACGGTCGACGCCGATGTGATCCCGTCGACCGCCAGCGTCCACAGCTTCCAATAATTGAACTTGGTCTGGCCGACGCTACGCGGCGCGCGGTCATATTCGACCGCCGCCTGGCGGAAACCGCTCCACGCGAACAGCCCCTTCATGAAGCGGTTGCGCTCGGGCATCAGGCGGATCACGTCGACCACCTTGCGGTCGAGCAGGCGGAAATCCCCGGCATGCTCGGGAATCTTGTCGGTCGAGAGCCAGTTGTGCGCGCGATAATAGAGATCGGCGGTGAGCCGCTTGGGCAGGCTGTCGCTCGCGCGGTCGCGGCGCACGCCATAGACCACCTCATAACCCTCGCGCCACTTGGCGAGCATCGCGCCGAGCACCTCGGGCGGATCCTGCAGATCGACGTCCATCGGCACGACGACGCGGCCGCGGGCATGATCGAGCCCGGCCGAGAGCGCGGCCTCCTTGCCGAAATTGCGCGACAGCGACAGCGCGCGGATCCGCGGATCGGCACGGTGCGCCGCGGCGATCGCGGCAAGCCCGGCATCGTCGCTGCCATCGTCGACGAACAATATCTCCCATCCCTCCGCCTCGCCGAGCGCGTCGAGCACCGCCGTCACGCGCGCGACGAACGGCGCGATCGCGGCCTGCTCGTCCTTGACGGGCACGATCAGCGAGATCAGCGGGCCGGCGTCAGCGTTCATCCCTGCTTCCATCGGCCGATATGGTTAACAGCGAATAAAGGGATTGGCGATGCTCAGGCGGCGCCGGCGACCTCGTCGGCGCGGAACACGGCATGCAGCCGCACGCCTTGCGCGGCGAGCAGGGCGTTGCCCCCCTCCTCCCGATTGACCAGGCAGGCGGCATGCTCGACGACCCCGCCGGCGGCGCGGATCGCCTCGATCGCTTGCAGCGTCGATCCGCCGGTGGTGGCGACGTCGTCGATCACCAGCACCTGCTTGCCGGCGATGCTTTCGTCGAGCGCGAGCCCCTCGATGCGCTCCTGGCTGCCATAGGCCTTGGTCGCCTTGCGCACGAAGCTGGCGCGGATCGGCGCGCCGCCGGCCGAGCTCAGCGCGGCCATCGCCGCGATCACCGGCACGGCTCCCATCTCGAGCCCGCTGACATGTTCGGCGCCGCACTCCGCGACGATGGCGAGCAAGGCGCGCGCGGACAGCTCGGCGCCGCGCGGATCCATCATCGTCGGCTTGAGATTGAAATAGCGGCTGCTCTCCTTGCCGGAGGCGAGCGTGAACTTGCCGGTGCGGAACGAGCGCGCACGGATGATCTCGATCAGCTCGGCAGCTTCGGCGTCGGTCATGCTTCGTCCTCGAGGGCGGGCGTCGGCTGCGCGACTATCCCAACCGCGGCCTGAGTCAACCGAACACCCAGGCGCGGTTGAGCGAGAATATGACAAACGGGGTCACGCCGAGCACGAGCGGGATCGGCGCCCAGGTCGGCCCGCCGAAATGCTGGACGAGCAGCCACACCCACAGGCTGTTGAGCCCGAAGCTGACCAGCGACACCGCGACGAACCGCCCGCCGGTCCGCGCAAGATTGCCGCGCCGGCCGTGCCCGCGAAAGCTCCACCGGCTGTGGACGACATAGCCGACGACCACCGCCGCCGCGAACCCGGCCGCCCAGGCGAGATTGGGATCCATGCGCAGCCGATCGCGCCCGATCCAATAGACGGCGATATTAACGATGCTCGCGAGCCCGCCGGTGATCGCATAGCGCACGAGCTGGCCGAGCAGTGCCCGTCTTCCGCCCGCTGTCTCGCTGCCCTTTACGATCATACGCCGCCTTGCCCTTTGCCCGTCAGTGACTAGAGCGAAGTCACGCTGGCTGGAATCACCACCAGTTCCGTTCGGGCTGAGCCTGTCGAAGCCCTCTCCTTCTTCGCGTCGACAAGAAGGAGAGCCCTTCGACAAGCTCAGGGCAAACGGAGGAAGAATGGACTCAGGATGAGTGAGGGCGGCCACCGCGCTTGTCAAACCCGACGGACCCGAACCCCATGCAAGACGACGCGCCGGCCGCGCTTCGCGCGAACCCCGCATCGCGCCGCTGGCTGCTGTGGCTGACCCTGCTATGGCTGGCCGTCGCGGCGCTGATGGTCGCCTATCAATGGAACGCGATCCGCTGGTTCGCGCTTGGCGACACCGACGATAATATCCGCTTCGCCCAGGTGCGCGATCTGCTTGCCGGACAGGGCTGGTACGACCTGCGCCAGCATGCCCTCGATCCGCCGGCCGGCGCGAACATCCATTGGTCGCGGCTCGTCGACCTGCCGATCGCGGCGATCATCCTGCTGGTCAAGCCATGGTTCGGCACGTTCCTCGCCGACAGGGCCGCGGTCGCGATCGCGCCGATGCTGCCGCTGTGGATCGCGATGCTCGGTGCGGCGCTGGCGGTGCGGCGGCTGATCGCGCCGCAGGCGTGGCTGCTCGGCCCGGCGATGCTGCTGTGCGGGCAGAGCGCGCTGCTGATGTGCCTGCCGCTCAGGATCGACCACCACGGCTGGCAGCTGGCGATGCTGATCATGGCGGTCGCCGGCTTCGCCGATCGCCGGCGGGTGCGCGGCGGGGTGACGATCGCGCTGGCCTCGGCGGTGTCGCTCGCGATCGGGCTCGAGATGCTGCCCTATATCGGCATGACCGGCGCGGCGATCGTCCTGCGCTGGGTATGGGACAAGGACGAAGCGGCGGGGCTGACCGCCTATGCGGCGACGCTGGCGGCCGGGACGACCGCGGCGTTCCTCATGTTCGCGTCGAACGACAATCGGTTTGCGGTGTGCGACGCGCTGTCGCCGGTGTGGCTGTCGGTCGCGCTGCTGGGAGCGGCGCTGGTCGCGGCGCTGGCGCGGGTCGATGCGCGGCGCTGGCAGGTGCGGCTCGCGCTCGCGCTCGGCGCGGGAGCGGTCATCGCTCTCTTCTATGTGCTCGCCTGGCCCAAATGCACCGGCCAGCTCGAGGGCATGTCGCCCGAGCTCAAGCGGCTGTGGTTCAACAATGTGCGCGAGGCCAAGCCGATCTACCGCCATCCGTGGCGGATCGGCGCGGCGATCGTCGCGCTGCCGCTGATGGGGCTGATCGGCGCCGGTATCGCGACCTGGCGCGCGCGCGCGACCTCGCGATTCGCGCCCTGGGCCTGCGCCTGGCTGTTCGCGACTTTCTCGTGCCTGCTGCTGCTGTGGCAGACGCGCGCCGGCCCGAGCGCGCAGGTGCTCGCCGTGCCCGGCGCGGCGGCGCTCGCCTGGCTGGCGCTGCCGCGCCTGCTCGGCCATCGCCTGATGATCGTGCGCGTGTTCGGCACGGTCGCCGGGTTCGTCCTGGTTTCCGGGCTGTACATGTTTTTCCTCCTCCGCCTCGTGCCGGAACCGGCCAAGGCATCGGGCAAGCAGCCCGCCAACCGCAGCCGCGCCTGCGGGACGCTGCCCGCGCTTCGCCCGATCGCGCGCCTGCCGGCGGCGACGATGCTGACCTTCGTCGATTTCGGCCCGCGCCTGATCGCGACGACCCACCATCGCGCGATCGCCGGCCCCTATCACCGCAACGGCGCCGCGATCGTCGACATCCACCATGCGTTCCGCGGCACGCCGGAGACCGCGCACGACGTGATCCGCCGCCATCGGGCGACGATGGTGCTGATCTGCCCGGGCTTGGCCGAATCGACGATCTACGCCGCGCGCGCGAAGCAGGGCTTCTACATGCAGCTCGTGCGCGGCCGCGTGCCCGCCTGGCTGACCCCGGTGGCGCTGCCGAAGGAATCACCGTTCAAGCTGTGGCGGGTGACGAACTAAACCCCAAAGCTGCCTTTGACCCCGTCGATCGCGAACTGCGCGGCAAGCGCGGCGAGGATCACGCCGAGCACACGACTCACCATCGCCTCGACGCGATGCCCGAGAAAGCGCATCAGCGGCCCCGCCGCGAGCAGCGAAAACAAGGTGACCACCAGTATCAGGCCCAGCGCGGCGAGGACGACGCTGCGCTCCGCCCAGCCCGGGTTGCGCGCCATCAGCAGCATCGCCGAGGCGATCGAGCCGGGGCCGGCGATCATGGGTATCGCCATCGGAAAGATCGAGATGTCCTCGTGCACCGGTGGCGGGCCGGCCACGTCCTGTGCCTCTTTCTCACGGCGTTGGGCGCGTTTTTCGAACACCATCTCGAGCGCGATCAGGAACAGCATGATCCCGCCGGCGATGCGGAACGCGTCGAGCGAGATGCCGAGCGTCTCGAGCAGCGCCTTGCCGAGCAAGGCGAAGGCGAACAGGATCAGCGCCGCGACCAGGCTCGAGCGCAGCGCCATCGCGCGCCGGTGTGTCGCCGGCGTACCCGCGGTCAGCCCGGCGAAGATCGGCGCGCAGCCCGGCGGATCGATCACGACGAAGAAGGTGACGAGCGCGGACAGGAACAGTTCGGTCATAGTCCGGAGGGCGGCGTCAGCCCCTCGCGCCGGTGCGCCGCGACCAGCGTGTTCCTGAGCAGCACCGCGATCGTCATCGGCCCGACGCCGCCGGGCACGGGGGTGATCGCGCCGGCCACCTCGGCCGCGCTTGCGAAATCGACGTCGCCGACCAGCCGCGTCTTGCCGTCGTCCGCATCGATGCGGTTGATGCCGACGTCGATCACGGTGGCGCCCGGCTTGAGCCAGTCGCCCTTGATCATTTCCGGCCGGCCGACCGCCGCCACGACGATGTCCGCGCGGCGCACGACGGCGGGCAGATCGCGCGTGCGCGAATGGGCAACGGTGACGGTGCAGCTCCTGCCGAGCAGCAACTGCGCCATCGGCTTGCCGACGATGTTCGAGCGGCCGATCACCACCGCGTCGAGCCCGGCGAGATCGCCGAGCCGGTCCTCGAGCACCATCAGGCAGCCGAGCGGGGTGCACGGGACAAAGCCGTTTTGACCGGTCGCCAGCCGCCCTGCGTTGACCGCGTGGAAGCCGTCGACGTCCTTGTCGGGATCGATCGCGGCGATCACCGCGGCCTCGTCGATCTGCGGCGGCAGCGGCAGCTGGACGAGGATGCCGTCGACCGCCGGATCGGCATTGAGCGCGGCGACCAGCGCGAGCAGATCGGCCTGCGACGTGTCGGCGGAGAGGCGATGCTCGAAGCTCGCCATCCCCGCGTCGAGCGTCGCCTTGCCCTTGCTGCGGACATAGACCGCGCTTGCCGGATCCTCGCCGACCAGCACCACGGCCAGCCCCGGCGCGCGGCCCGCCTGCGCGCGGAACGCGGCGACGCCCGCCGCGACGCGGGCGCGCAAGGCCAAAGCGAACGCCTTGCCGTCGATCAGCGCCGCGCTCACGCCCGCGCTCAATAGCCCATCAGCGACAGCTGCATGCCCATCAGCAGCTTGCGCGCGATCACGATCAGCAGGATCACCACCATCGGCGAAAAATCGAGCCCGCCGAGATCGGGCAGGATGCGGCGGATCGGCCGATAGAGCGGCGCGGTGACGCGATCGAGGCCGTTCCATACCGTGCGGACGAAATCATTGTGCGTGTTGATCACGTTGAACGCGACCAGCCATGACAGCACCGCCTGGATGATGATGATCCACAGCAGCACCTGGAGCAGCAGATCGACGATATCGAGCAAGGCGAACAGCATGCGGGTTTCCCGTAAATGGCCGGGTCGATCTAGCCGCCACGCCACACGGGAGCAATGGCGGCTTCAGGCGGCGCGGATCAGCGTGCCCGCGCCACGGCGGGTGAAGATCTCGAGCAGCATCGCGTGGGGGATGCGTCCGTCGAGGATGACCGCGGCGTCGACCCCGGCGGCGATCGCGTCGACGCAGGTTTGCAGCTTCGGGATCATCCCGCCGGCGATTACGCCTTCCTCGCGCAGCCGGGCGATATCGGCCGGGGTGAGATCGGTCATCAGCCTCCGGTCGCTATCGAGCACGCCGGCGACGTCGGTCAGCATGAACAGGCGGGCAGCGCCGATCGCGCCGGCGATCGCGCCGGCCATCGTGTCGGCGTTGATATTGTAGGTATAGCCGTCGGTGCCGATCGCGATCGGCGCGACCACCGGGATGATCCCCGCGCCCGACAAGGTATCGAGGATCGTGCGGTCGACGTTGATCGGCTCGCCGACGAAGCCGAGATCGACGTGCCGTTCGATCCCCTGATCGCGATCGGGCGCGGCGCGGCCGACCTTCTGCGCGGTGACCAGCCAGCCGTCCTTGCCCGAGATGCCCGCGGCGCGCCCCCCCGCGGTGCCGAGCCAGCCGACGATCTCTTTGTTGATCGATCCGGCGAGGACCATCTCGGCGATCATCGCGGTCTCGGCGTCGGTGACGCGCAGCCCGTCGACGAAGCGCGATTCGACGCCGAGCCGCTTGAGCATCGATCCGATCTGCGGCCCGCCACCGTGGACCACGACCGGATTGATGCCGACCTGTTTGAGCAGCACGATATCCGCGGCGAAGCTGCGCGCCAGCGCCGGATCGCCCATCGCATGGCCGCCGTATTTCACGACGAAGGTCTTGCCGGCGTAGCGCTGGAGATAAGGCAACGCCTCGGTCAGCGTCTCCGCCTTGGCCAGCAGCGCGGGATCGGGAGCGTGATCGTCAAGGGTCATAGGCGTGGTTCTGTCACTTTCCCGTTCGTCCTGAGCAGGCATTGAGCTTGTCGAGATGCCGTATCGAAGGGCGTCCTTCGATACGCGTCTTCGACTTCGCTCAGCCGCTACTCAGGATGGACGGATGAATATCAATCGCCGCCGCTGTAACGACGCGGCGCGCTCTGCGCCACCTCACCGCGTCGGCACCGGCTCGGGCCCCGAATAATCGTAGAAGCCGCGCCCGGTCTTGCGACCGAGCCAGCCGGCCTCGACATATTTGACCAGCAGCGGCGCGGGCCTGAACTTGGGATCGCCGGTCCCGGCGAGCAGCACGCGCGCGATCTCGAGGCAGGTGTCGAGCCCGATGAAATCGGCCAGCGTGAACGGTCCCATCGGATGGTTGAGCCCGAGCGTGACCGCGGTGTCGGTGTCGCGGATGTTGGCGACGCCCTCGCCGACCGCGAAGCAGGCCTCGTTGAGCATCGGCATGAGGATGCGGTTGACGATGAAGCCCGGCGCGTCGTTGGCATGGACCACCGCCTTCCCGAGCTTTTGCGCATAAGCCTCGACCGCGGCGACGGTCGCATCCGAGGTGGCGAGGCCGCGGATCAGCTCGACCAGGCCCATCACCGGCACCGGGTTGAAGAAATGAACGCCGACGAAGCGCGCCGGATCGGGCGACGCTTGCGCCAGCCGGGTGATCGGGATCGAGGAGGTGTTGGAGGCGAGGATCGCGTCAGGCCCAAGCACCTTGCCCGCTTCGGCGAAGATCGCGCGCTTGATCTCCTCGCGCTCGGTCGCCGCCTCGACGATCAGCCGTGCCTCGGCCATCGGCGCATAATCGGCGACCGGCTCGATCAGCGCGAGCGTGGCGTCGCGCGCATCGGCGGTCATCTTCTGCTTGTCGACCGCGCGGTGGAGCTGCTTGGCGATCCCCGCCTTGCCCTTCTCGGCGAGCGCGATCTCGCGGTCCGACAGCAGGACGCGATAGCCCGCTTGCGCCGAGACCTGCGCGATGCCCGCTCCCATCTGGCCCGCGCCGATTACGCCGATTGTGTCCATCATATCCTCCGTCACCGTTCGGGCTGAGCCCGTCGAAGCCCTCTCCTGCCTTCGGAAGGAAAAGGAAAGCACTTCGACAAGCGCAGTGCGAACGGTCCGTCGGATCTGGGCTAGGGCGCCGTGCCCGGCGGCCGCGCCTCGGCAAGGATCAGCGCGAACATGTCGTCGGCGTCGGTCCATTCGCACAGCGGCGTCCAGCCGCCGGCGCGCAGCAGCAAGCGGGCGTCGCGCGGGCCGTATTTGTGGCTGTTCTCGGTGTGGATCATCTCCCCGGCGGCAATCGCGAAGCGCTGGCCGTCGATCGCGAACGCGATGTCGCGCATGGCCTCGAGATGCATCTCGATGCGCGCATGATCGTCGTTCCAGATGGCACGGTGGCGGAACGCGTCGACCGGAATGTCGCCGTCCAATTCGCGATTGATGCGCTCGAGCAGGTTGAGATTGAACGCCGCGGTGACCCCTTGCGCGTCGTCATAGGCGGGGACGAGGACGTCGGGGGATTTCGCCCGGTCCATTCCGATCAGCAGCATCGCGCCGTGGCCGAGCGTCACGATCATCGCGCGCAAGAGATTGACTGCGGTGAGCGGGACCATGTTGCCGATCGTGGAGCCGGGAAAGAAGCCGAGCTTCGGCAGCGCGGCGATCGATGCCGGGGGATCGAGCGGATAGGTGAAATCGGCTTCGAGCGGCAGGATGCGCAGCCGGGGGAAGTCTTCGGCGAGCGCTGCGGCCGAGGCGCGCAGAAACTCGCCCGAGATGTCGATCGGCATATAGGCAGCGGGCTCGACCGCGGCGAGCAGGTGCGGCGTCTTGGCCGACGAGCCCGAACCGAACTCGACCACCGCGCGTCCGGATCCGACCAGCTGCGCCACCTCGCCGCAATGCGCCGCGAGCAGCGCGGTCTCGATCCGCGTCGGATAATATTCGGGCAGCTCGGTGATCTTCTCGAACAGCTCGGAACCGGCGCGGTCGTAAAACCAGCGCGCGGGGATCGCGCGGGGGCGCATGGCAAGGCCGGCGAGCACGTCGGCGCGAAACGCCGGATCGGCGATGGCACTCCCTCCGACAACGGCTTCGAGCAGCATCTAGCGATCGCGCGCGAGGCGCAGCCCGCTGAACTGCCAGCGCTGGTGCGGCTGGAAGAAGTTGCGGTAGCTCGCGCGCGAGTGGCCGCGCGGCGTGGCGCAGCTCGCGCCCTTGAGCACGAACTGCCCTGACATGAACTTGCCGTTATATTCGCCGACCGCGCCGGCGGCCGGACGGAAGCCGGGATGCGGCAGAAAGGCGCTCGCGGTCCATTCCCACACGTCGCCGAACATCTGGCGCAGGCCCCCGCTGCCCGCCGGCGCCGCGCGCGGGCGGACCGGGCCGGCGCGATCGAGCTGATTGCCCGACGCAGGATCGCTTCCCTGCGCCGCCGCTTCCCATTCGGCCTCGGTTGGCAAGCGCGCACCGGCCCAGCGCGCAAAGGCATCGGCCTCATAATAATTGACATGGGCAACCGGCGCGGCGGGGCGCACCGGGTGGAGCCCGTCGAGCGCGAATTGATCCCAGCCGGCGTCGCTGCGCCGCCAGTAGAGCGGTGCCTCGACGCGCTCGCGCTGCACCCACTCCCAGCCGTCGGACAGCCACAGCGAAGGCGTGGCATAGCCGCCGTCGTCTATGAACGCGCGCCATTCGGCGTTGATCACCGGGCGATCGGCCAGCGCGTACGGATGGAGCAAGGCGCGGTGGCGCGGGCCTTCGCAATCGAACGCAAAGCCCGCGCCGTCGTCGCCGATCTCGACCAGGCCCTCGCGCCCGTCGATCCATGCGATCGGTGCGGGAACCGGCGTCGGCGCGTTGCGGGCCGCGCTCCACAAGGCCGGCGCGAGAGGATTCTGCGCGAACAGATGGAGGATATCGGTCTGCAGCAGCTCCTGGTGCTGCTGCTCATGGTGCAGGCCGAGCGCGACCAAATTGGCCGGAGCGCGATCGAGCGCGGCGAGCAAGGCCGCGTCGACATGCGCGCGCCAGGCCAGTATTTCATCCTGGCTCGGCCGTGTCAGCAGGCCGCGCTGCGGCCGGGGGTGGCGCGCGCCCTCCGCCTCGTAATAGCTGTTGAACAGAAACGCGAAGCGATCGTCGAACGCGCGATAGCCCGCGATATGATCGCGCAGCACGAAGGTCTCGAAGAACCAGGTGGTGTGCGCGAGATGCCATTTGGCCGGCGATGCGTCGGGCATCGATTGGACGGTGGCGTCGGCCTCCGACAGCGGGGCCGCGAGCGCGACGCTGAGATCGCGCACCGCCCGGTAGCGATCGGCGAGACCGTCCGCGACGATGCTTGGTGCACGAGCTGCCATGAGACCCCCTTCCCGCTAAACCCCTGGAGCGCGGCGAAGTTGCGTCCCAAGCGTCATCGCGTCGCTCCGGGCCGCCATAGGATGTCGCCCGCGCCGCGCGCGTTGATCGCGCGCGCGAGCACGAACAGATGGTCCGACAGGCGATTGAGGTAGGCCAGCGCGAGCGGATTGAGCGATACCTTTCCCGCCGCCGCCGTCGCCGCGCGTTCGGCCCGGCGCACGGTGGCGCGCGCGACATGGACGTGCGCGGCCCCCGGATCGCCGCCGGGGAGGATGAAGCTGGCGAGCGGGGCCAGCGCCTCGTTCATCGCGTCGATTTCCTGCTCGAGGCGGTCGACCTGCGACGCGACGATGCGCAGCGCCATTTCGTTCGGGGCGAAATCGTCGCCCGGCGTGGCGAGATCTGCGCCGAGATCGAATAATTCGTTCTGGATCCGCCCGAGCA
>CAXTMX010000022.1:36752-37000 GCA_964245585.1 uncultured Sphingomonadaceae bacterium
GCGTGTAGATCCGGTTGAGCTTGACCATCAGCCCGAGCGCGACAGCAGCAGGAGCAGGACGACCAGGATCACCGCGAGCGCCTGGAAGCCGATCCGCGCCTGCATCATCTTGTTCTGGCGCATGCCCGAGAGATTGGGGCCGCTGCCGAGGAGATCCTGCTCGCTCGTCCGCAGGAAGATGACGATGCCGCGCACGAGCGCACCGACCGCACCGATGGAGTGGCCGAGCGCGGACTTTGGTGCGTACA